>NZ_JBUEGC010000018.1:0-111239 GCF_054963655.1 Streptomyces sp. HSS9-12
GGCAACGCAGCAGATGGCCGTGCCAGGGCGGCGAGCGGGGCAAACCCTGGCTGACGCGGCACTGGGACAACGCCCAACCCCGATTCCTTGCCGCACGGGGGTTGAGGCCGCTCAGGCGCCTGTGTACGTTCCCTTCACCCCTACTGAACACATTGTTCAGTCGAGACGGAGGCGGCGGCGTCATGGAGTCTGGTACATCCGGCATACGTCCCGAACCGGAGCCCGAAGCGGTGGAGGAGTTCCGCCTGGGCGCCACGATCCGGGCCTACCGGACCATGCGCCGGATGACGCTCCGGAGCCTCGCGCACGAGGCGGGGGCCAGCCCGAGCTTCATCAGCCAGCTCGAACGCGGCCGTACGAGCGTGAGCGTCGGCATGCTGCGGCGCATCGCCGGGGCGCTCGGCATCACGGTCGCGGATCTGTTCGCCGAGGACGGCGCCGTCGGCCATCGCGTCCTCCGCCGGGCGAACCGCCCTGAGCTGCGCGCGGGTCCGGGCACCCGCAAGTACCTCATCTCGCCGCGGCCCCTGCAGAACCTCGAGGTGTACGGCGGGGAGCTCGACCCCGGCGCCTCGACCGGTGACCAGCCCTACGCCCATGGCGACTGCCAGGAGATCTTCCTGGTGCTCCGCGGCCACGTCGTCCTCTGGCTCGGGCCCGCCGAATCCGCCGAGCGCCATGAACTCGGCCCCGGCGACAGCATCGAGTACCGCACCTCGACGGCCCACCGCATCGCGAACGAGGGCCCGGACCCCGCCGAAGTGCTGTGGATCATCAGCCCGCCCACGCCGGACTGACGCCCCGCCAGCGTACGTCCCATCTCACCGACTCGCACCCACTCGCACCGACCGGCTGTGGAGGCCGTTCCCATGAGCCCGAAGACCCCTCAGAAGGCCCCGCTCACCGACGACTTCAGCAACGGCGGGATCTCCTTCTGGTACCGCGGCATCGGCACCCCCGAGCGCCGGGCGGCCCTCCCCGGCTCCCGCGACTACGACGTGGCGATCGTCGGCGGCGGTTACACCGGCCTGTGGACCGCGTACTACCTGAAGAAGGACCAGCCGGATCTGCGGATCGCCGTGCTGGAGCGGGAGTTCGCCGGTTTCGGCGCCTCCGGGCGCAACGGCGGCTGGCTCTACCACGGCTTCGCCGGATCCCGGGAACGCTATGCCGCACTGCACGGCCGACAGGCGGTGGTCGACATGCAGAAGGCCATGTTCCGGGCCATCGACGAGGTCATCGAGGTCGCGCGGACCGAGGGGATCGAGGCCGACATCCACAAGGGCGGCATGCTGCGCGTCGCCACCAACGCAGCCCAGCGCCGCAGGCTGCTCGCCGATGTCGACACCCAGCGCGGCTGGGGCTTCGACGAGGCGGATCTGCGGCTGCTGGAGGCCGGGGAGCGGGAGGAGCGGGTACGGGTCGCCGGGGCCCTGGACGCGGCATGGACCCCGCACGCCGCGCGTATCCAGCCCGCCGGGCTCGCCGTCGGCCTGGCCCGTGCCGTGGCCGCGCTGGGCGTGGACATCTTCGAGGACACCGCCGTCACGGAGATCCGTCCGCGTTCGGGAGACGGCAAGGCCGCCGCGGTGACCGCGCTGGGCACCGTGACCGCCGACTGTGTGATCCGCGCGACCGAGGGGTTCACCGCGAGCATCACCGGCCAGCGCCGCCAGTGGCTGCCGATGAACAGCTCGATGATCGTCACCGAGCCGCTGCCGGAGGAGGTGTGGGAGCGGATCGGGTGGCGGAACCGGGAGGTGCTGGGCGACGAGGCCCACGCGTACATCTACGCCCAGCGCACCGCCGACGGCAGGATCGCGATCGGTGGCCGTGGAGTGCCATACCGCTACGGTTCGGGGACCGACAGCCATGGCGCCACCCAGGCGCAGACCGTGGACGCGCTGTGGCGCATCCTCGCCGCCCTCTTCCCGCCCGCCGCGGACGCGGCCATCCAGCACGCGTGGTGCGGCGTCCTGGGCGTGCCCCGGGACTGGTGCTCCACCGTGCACGTCGACCACGCATCGGGCCTCGGCTGGGCCGGTGGGTACGTGGGCAGTGGGGTGACCACGGCCAATCTGGCCGGCCGGACGCTGCGCGACCTCGTACTGCGGCGGGACACCGAGCTGACCGGCCTGCCGTGGGTGGGGCGCCGGGTGCGGCCCTGGGAGCCGGAGCCGCTGCGGTGGACCGGCGTGCAGCTGATCTACTCGCTGTTCCGCGCCGCCGACCGCCGTGAGAGCGGCGGGCTGGCCCGCACCTCGGCGTACGCCCGGCTCGCCGACACGATCTCCGGGCGCTGAGGCGCGCATCTTCTCCTCGCACACCCGCCCCAGAGAATGGGGCGGGTGTGCGGCTCACGGCTCTACAGGGCCGCCGCCGTCACATGGTCGATCAGGTGCTCCACCGCGCCGAGCAGCGCCGGCTGCAGGTCCTTGTAGCTGCGGACGGAGCCAAGGATCCGCTGCCAGGCCGCGCCGGTGTTCTCCGGCCAGCCCAGGGCCCGGCACACGCCCGTCTTCCAGTCTTCGCCGCGCGGGACGGCGGGCCAGGCCGGAATGCCCACAGACGACGGCTTCACAGCCTCCCAGACGTCGATGTACGGGTGACCGACCACCAGCACGTGTTCGCCCGTGACCTCGGCGGCGATCCGGGACTCCTTCGAGCCGGGCACCAGGTGGTCCACCAGGACGCCCAGGCGCGCGTCCGGTCCCGGGGCGAACCGGCGGACGATCGTGGGCAGGTCGTCGATCCCCTCCAGGTACTCGACGACAACCCCCTCGATGCGCAGATCGTCGCCCCAGACCCGCTCCACCAGCTCCGCGTCGTGCCGCCCCTCGACATAGATGCGCCCCGCGCGCGCGACTCTCGCACGCGCCCCCGGGACGGCGATCGAGCCGGAGGCTGTACGGGCTGGGCCGGCCGACCCACCCGCGGGGCGCGCCGAGGGGCGTACGAGCGTCACCACGCGCCCCTCCAGCAGAAAGCCGCGCGGCTCCATCGGGAACACCCGGTGCTTGCCGAAGCGGTCCTCCAGGGTCACCGTCGGCCCCTGCGCCGTCTTCTCGCAGCGGACCACCGCCCCGCAGAAGCCGGTCGTGACCTCCTCCACCACCAGATCCGGCTCGGCCGGGACCTCCGGGACGGGCTTCGGCTTCTTCCACGGCGGCGTGAGATCCGGCCCGTACTGTCTGCTGCGCACCCGCCCCTCCTTCTGTTGACTCGCCTCCGGGCTCCCCCTGGGGGAGTGCCCCCACGACAGCTGCGCTCCGCTCGTTCCCCCCTCGCTGCACTGGGTCTCTCCCCCTGGGGGCACTCCCCCAGCTACCGCTGGGGGTACCCCCACCCGGGCCGTCAGGACTCAGGGGGACCAACGCTGGGAGGTGCCCCAGCTTTCGATACCGGCGCCCTTCGGTCCGCCCGCCCGACGATAGAAGAATCGCCTGGTCATGGCTACGACACGCCGAAGCGGGCCGCCAGCTCCTCGCGCTGCGCGCGGACGAATCGGGCATCTACCACCGCCCCGTGCCCCGGCACGTACAGCGCGTCCTCGCCGCCCAGCTCCAGCAGCCGGTCCAGCGCCGCCGGCCACTGGCCCGGGACCGCGTCCGGACCGGCCTGCGGCTCGCCCGACTCCTCCACAAGATCGCCACAGAACACGACGCTCGGAGCCTGGCCCCGTCCCGGCATCAGCACCGCCAGATCGTGCCCGCTGTGGCCCGGCCCGACGTTCACCAGCACCGCCTGGCGCCCCCCGCCCAGGTCCACCACGACATCCCCGGACACCAAGTGCTGCGGCCGTACGAGCAGATCGGCCGCCTCGGCAGCCTCCTCCCGGTCCATGCCGTGCCGTACGGCGTCGTCCCGCAGCGCCTCGCGCCCGCCGGCGAGCAGGACGTCCATCCCGACCGCCCCGTACACCCGTACACCGGCGAACGCGGCCGCGCCGAGCACATGGTCGAAGTGCGCGTGTGTGAGTGCGAGATGGGTCACTCGGCGGCCGGTCAGCTCGTGCGCCTGCCGCCGGAGCTCGGCGCCCTCGCGCAGCGATGCGCCGGCGTCCACCATGAGGACGGCCGACGGGCCGTGGGCCAGCCCCGCGGTCGCGTCCCAGCGGGGGAGGCGGCGTCGCCCGACACCCGGCGCGAGCTGCTCCCACCCCGCCTCTTCCCAAGTGCGGTCCATACGGCGACGCTAGTCCCAACGAGGGGAGTTGTGCCCAACGACCGGTACCGTTGCCCGCTGCGAGAGGCGGGCCGCCCTTGCCGGTGTTATACGGAACAGCCGTACACTGGGCCCGGGAAAGCTGGCACTCGCACGCACAGAGTGCCAGGGAGCGATCGAACGAACCACAGCTGGAGGTGCGCCGCATGCTCAGTGAACGCAGGCTCGAGGTGCTGCGCGCCATCGTCCAGGACTACGTGGGCACGGAGGAGCCGGTCGGCTCCAAGGCGCTCACCGAGCGGCACGGCCTCGGCGTCTCCCCGGCCACTGTGCGTAACGACATGGCCGTCCTGGAGGACGAGGGCTACATCGCCCAGCCCCACACCAGCGCGGGCCGCATCCCCACGGACAAGGGCTACCGGCTGTTCGTCGACCGGCTGGCGGGCGTCAAGCCGCTCTCGCCGGCCGAGCGGCGCGCCATCCAGAACTTCCTGGACGGGGCCGTCGACCTGGACGATGTGGTGGCCCGTACGGTCCGGCTGCTCGCCCAGCTCACCCGGCAGGTGGCCGTCGTGCAGTACCCGTCCCTGACGCGCTCGACGGTGCGCCATGTCGAGCTGCTCGCGCTCGCCCCGGCCCGGATCATGCTGGTGCTGATCACGGACACCGGGCGGGTCGAGCAGCGGATGGTGGACTGCCCCGCGCCCGTGGGCGAGACCTCGCTCGCCGACCTGCGGGCCCGGCTCAACAGCCGAGTCGTCGGGCGGCGCTTCACCGACGTGCCCAGACTTGTACAGGATCTGCCCGAGGCCTTCGAGAACGAGGACCGGCCGACCGTCCAGACTGTCCTCGCGACGCTGCTGGAGACACTGGTCGAGGAGACCGAGGAGCGGCTGATGATCGGCGGTACCGCCAATCTCACCCGCTTCGCGCACGACTTCCCGCTGACCATCCGACCGGTGCTGGAAGCGCTGGAGGAGCAGGTGGTGCTCCTCAAGCTGCTGGGGGAGGCCAAGGATTCGGGTATGACGGTACGAATCGGGCATGAGAATGCTCACGAAGGGCTGAACTCCACGTCCGTCGTCGCGGTGGGCTACGGTTCGGGCGACGAGGCAGTTGCCAAACTCGGCGTGGTCGGCCCGACCCGCATGGACTACCCCGGAACGATGGGAGCGGTACGCGCAGTGGCACGTTACGTCGGACAGATCCTGGCGGAGTCGTAAGTGGCCACGGACTACTACGCCGTCCTCGGCGTGCGACGCGACGCCGGACAGGACGAGATCAAGAAGGCGTTCCGCCGTCTTGCGCGCGAGCTGCACCCGGACGTCAACCCGGACCCGAAGACGCAAGAGCGCTTCAAGGAGATCAACGCGGCCTACGAGGTCCTCTCCGACCCGCAGAAGAAGCAGGTCTACGACCTCGGCGGCGATCCGCTGTCCGGCGCGGCCGCCGGTGGCGGCGCGGGCGGCTTCGGCGCCGGCTTCGGCAACTTCTCCGACATCATGGACGCCTTCTTCGGCACCGCATCGCAGCGCGGTCCGAGGTCCCGTACGCGGCGCGGCCAGGACGCGATGATCCGGCTGGACATCGAGCTGGACGAGGCCGCCTTCGGTACGACGAAGGACATCCAGGTCGACACGGCCATCGTCTGCACCACGTGCAGCGGCGAAGGCGCGGCTCCGGGGACCTCGGCGCAGACGTGTGACATGTGCCGTGGCCGCGGTGAGGTGTCCCAGGTGACCCGGTCCTTCCTGGGCCAGGTCATGACCTCGCGGCCGTGCCCGCAGTGCCAGGGCTTCGGCACGGTGGTGCCGACGCCGTGCCCGGAGTGCGCGGGCGACGGGCGCGTACGGTCGCGGCGCACGCTGACCGTCAAGATCCCGGCGGGCGTCGACAACGGCACCCGCATCCAGCTCGCGGGCGAGGGCGAGGTCGGCCCGGGCGGCGGCCCGGCCGGCGACCTGTACGTCGAGATCCACGAGCTGCCGCACCCGGCGTTCCAGCGGCGCGGTGACGACCTGCACTGCACGGTCACCATCCCGATGACCGCGGCGGCGCTCGGCACGAAGGTCCCGCTGGAGACGCTGGACGGGCTGGAGGAGGTCGACATCCGGCCCGGCACGCAGTCCGGACAGTCGATCCCGCTGCACCAGCGCGGCATCACGCATCTGCGCGGCGGCGGGCGCGGCGATCTGGTGGTGCACGTCGAGGTGCAGACGCCGACGAAGCTCGACCCGCAGCAGGAGGACCTGCTGCGGCAGCTGGCCACGCTGCGCGGTGAGGAGCGGCCGATGGGCCAGTTCCAGCCGGGCCAGCAGGGCCTGTTCTCGAGGCTGAAGGACGCGTTCAACGGCCGCTAGTCCCGTACTTCGCAGGTCACCGGAAAGGTTCGCCGCAGCGGCCTCTCGGCGTCCGGTCTCGACCGAGCCGGATCGGGACCGCTATCGCCGTTACGGTCCCGATCGGCGAGTGATCAGCTGCGACCACTTGATCTTCACGATCGGGTGACCTGCGAAGTCCGGGGCCAGTCGGTTGGCGGCAGGCTCCGCCAGGGGTTTCGCCTGGGGTTGCCCCAGCCCGGGGGTACCCCCAGCGGTAGTCCCCCTGGGCCTGGCGGGCCCGGGTGGTGCCCCCAGGGGGAGGAACGACGGCCCACAGCCGCGTGACACCATGTGTGTCATGCCCTCCGCACTCAGCGATCTCTGCCGGTACCCGATCGTGCAGGCCCCCATGGCCGGCGGCGCATCCTGCCCCGAACTCGCCGCCGCCGTGTCCGAGGCGGGCGGCCTCGGCTTCCTCGCCGCCGGGTACAAGACGACGGACGCCATGTACCAGGAGATCAAGGAGCTGCGCGGGCTGACCGACCGCCCCTTCGGCGTGAACCTCTTCATGCCGCAGTCCTCCGCCGCCGACCCGGCCGCCGTGCAGGTCTACCGCGAGCAGCTGGCGGACGAGGCGGCCTGGTACAACACCCAGCTCTGCGATGTGAACGGCAGCACCGACGACGCGTACGAGGCCAAGATCGCGATCCTCCTCGACGACCCGGTGCCCGTGGTGTCCTTCACCTTCGGCTGCCCCTCCCGTGCCGTCTTCGACGCCTTCGCCAAGGCCGGCACCGTCACCGTCGTGACCGTCACCTCGCCCGCCGAGGCGCGGGCCGCCCAGTGGTCCGGTGCCGACGCCGTCTGCGTCCAGGGCATCGAGGCCGGCGGCCACCAGGGCACCCACCGCGACGATCCGTACGCCGACGGCGCAGCGGTCGGCCTGCTGACGCTGATCCCGCAGGTCCGCGACGCCGTGCAGCTGCCGATCATCGCCGCCGGCGGGCTGATGCGGGGCGCGCAGATCGCGGGCGTACTGGCGGCGGGCGCGGTCGCCGCGCAGCTGGGCACGGCGTTCCTGGTCACCCCGGAGTCCGGCGCGGTCGCCCTCCACAAGCAGGCCATGACCGATCCGCTGTTCACGCACACCGAGCTCACCCGGGCCTTCTCCGGCCGCCCTGCCCGCGGGCTGGTCAACCGCTTCATGCGCGAGCACGGCCCGTATGCCCCGGCCGCCTATCCGCAGGTCCACTACCTGACCGCCGGGCTGCGCAAGGCGGCGGCAGCGGCCGGAGACCCGCAGGCCATGGCGCTGTGGGCGGGACAGGGGCACCGGATGGCCCGCCAGCTGCCGGCCGGGCGCCTGGTGGAGGTGCTGGCCGCCGAACTCGACGCGGCACGCGCCGCGTTGGCGCAGGGATCCGGGTCGTGACCGCGCCGGTTTTCCTCGTCGACTACTCCCTGGCAGGGGCTGCTCCCGGAGCGACCCTCACCCTGGACGGGCCGGAGGGCCGCCACGCCGTCTCCGTACGCCGCATGCGGGCCGGCGAGGAGATCGTGCTGACCGACGGCGCCGGCACGGGCGCGTACGGCACCGTGGCGGCCGTCGAGGGCAAGGACCGGCTGGAGGTCGCGGTCACCGGGCTGCGTACGGAACCGGCCCCCCAGCCCCGTATCACGGTGGTCCAGGCCCTGCCGAAGGGCGACCGCGGCGAACTCGCCGTCGAGACCATGACCGAGACCGGCGTCGACGCCATCGTGCCGTGGGCGGCGGCCCGCTGCGTCACCCAGTGGAAGGGCGAGCGGGGGCTGAGGTCCCTGGGCAAGTGGCGCGCGACGGCCCGGGAGGCGGGCAAGCAGTCCCGCCGACTGCGATTCCCCGAGGTCGCCGACGTGATGACGATGCGTCAGGTGGCGGAGCTGCTGGCGGCGGTCCCCTTCGCCGCCGTCCTCCACGAGGAGGGCAGCGAGCCGCTGGCCACCGCGCAACTCCCGGCCGAGGGGGACATCGTGCTCGTCGTGGGTCCGGAAGGCGGCGTCTCCCCAGAGGAGTTGACCGCCTTCACCGAGGTGGGCGCGAAGCCGTACCGCCTGGGCCCGAGCGTCCTGCGTACGTCGACGGCGGGTACGGCCGCTGCGGCGCTCGTCCTGGGCCGTACGGGCCGCTGGGCCTGACGGTCTCCCTCGCCGCCGTGGCGGCCCGTACCGCCCGTGGCCTGCTGATGAGTCCGGGACGCACGCTCCGCGATTGGCGGAGTGGCCGGGCCCCGGTCACGATTGAAGTGGATATTTCGGGCGGCGGGCTGCGTCGGCAGCCGCTGCCACAGCCGTCGGCGATCGGAGCGAGAACGATGCCGAAGTACCTCATCCAGGCCACCTACGCTGCCGAGGGCGCCAAGGGGCTGCTGCAGGAGGGCGGCACCGGGCGCCGGAAGGCGGTCGACGCCATGGTCGGCAGCCTGGGTGGCACCGTCGAAGCCATGTACTTCACCTACGGTGAGAACGACGTGCTGATGATCGTCGACTTTCCCGACCATGTCTCCATGGCTGCGGTCAGCATGGCGGCGAAGGCCAGCGGTGCAGTGCAGAAAACCCAATCGACTCCGCTGCTCACGGTCGAGGAGCTCGACGAGGCCACCCGGAAGAAGCCCGCATTCCGTCCGCCCGGCGCATGATCGCGCCGACTCCGTGAGTGCGTCCGGCGGCCCGCCTTCGGGCGCCCCGGCACATCCGTGGGTGCCGCCCGCGCGGTCCAGCCGGCAGCGGCCGCAGCTCAGTGAGCGATGCTGTCGATCAGCTCACGTGCGCCCTGCCGGAGCAGGGCGACGGCCACAGAGGTGCCGAGCGTCGCCGGATCGAGCGGACCCGCCCACTCGTGCGCGTCGAGCACCGTCTTGCCGTCCGGGGTGAAGACGCGGGCGCGCAGCGACAGCCCGCCGTTGCGCTCGGCTCGGGCGTACCCGGCGATCGGCGAGTTGCAGTGGCCCTGGAGGACGTGGAGGAACATCCGCTCGGCAGTGGCCTCCCGGAAAGCGGCGGGGTCACCGAGGCCGCTCACCGCGTCGATCGTGGCCGTGTCGTCCTCCCGGCACTGCAGGGCCAGGATTCCGGCGCCGATCGGGGGACACATGGTCTCCACCGACAGGATCTCGGTGATGGCGTCGGTACGGCCGATGCGCTCCAGTCCGGAGACCGCCAGGAGCAGCGCGTCGGCTTCGCCCGCCGCCAGCTTTTCCAGGCGGCGGTTGGCGTTGCCGCGCATCGGTACGCACTCCAGGTGCTCATGAGAGGCGGCGAGCTGGGCGATCCTGCGCACCGATGACGTGCCGATCCGGGTACCGGGGGGCAGCTCGTCCAGGGTGCGGCCGCCGGGATGCACCAACGCATCGCGGATGTCGTCGCGCTTGAGGAACGCCGCGAAGGTCGTGCCGGCGGGGAGGGGCCGGTCAGCGGGCACATCCTTCACGCAGTGCACGGCGAGATCCGCCTTCCCGGCGAGCAGGGCGGCATCGACCTCCTTGGTGAACGCGCCCTTCCCACCCAGCTTCGCGAGATCACCCATCCACCGGTCGCCGGACGTGGTGACGGGGACGACCTCGGTGCGAATCCCGGGGTGCAGCGCGGCCAGCTCGGTGCGGACGCGCTCCACCTGGGCCAGGGCCATGGGGGAGGAGCGGGAGACGATGCGGATCAGCTCAGGGACGGACATGGCATACACGATAGAGCGTCAGATACCCGGAACTGCCGTCAGCCTCGATGCTCATCCGATCAGGCTGGTCGGCGGGTTGGGACTCTTCGCGATCTCGTGGGAACGGCCGTTGTCAGTGGCCGGTGCCACACTCGGCCAAGGAGGAAGAACCCGGGGGAGGAACGCAGATGACCGAGTCCCAACCGCCGTATGGCCAGGTGGAAATCCGTGAGGCCGGGGTCCAAGTCCGCCCCTCCCCGGTCGATTCGGGCGGCATAGAGCACGTCGTCCTCGTCCTCGACCATTGATCGCGGCAGTGGATGTGCGGCCTGTGCACCGGGGGCGTACGCGGTCGGCGAACTGCCGAAACCCCTGGTCGGTCCGCGTGCCGCGTGCATAGGGTTGCCGACGTGACGCAGCCTTCGTACCTCCGGTTTCCGCACCCGCACGGCGAGTTGATCGCCTTCACCGCCGAGGACGACGTCTGGGCGGCGCCGATCGACGGCAGCGGCCGTGCCTGGCGGGTCAGTGCCGACAACATGCCCGTCTGTCACCCGCGCATCTCGCCGGACGGGCGGCACATCGCCTGGACCTCGACCCGGGACGGCGCGCCCGAGGTGCATGTCGCCCCGGTCGACGGCGGAAGCTCCAGACGGCTGACGTACTGGGGCGGCCTCAAGACCTCCGTGCGCGGCTGGACCCCGGACGGCGAGATCGTGGCCATCAGCGCTCATGGGCAGCCGTCCCTGCGCCGCACCTGGGCGTATGCCGTCCCGCTCGACGGCGGCCCGGCCCGTACGCTCCCGTACGGCCCGGTCGGCGACGTGACGTACGGCCCGAACGGAGCCGTGCTGCTGCTGTCCGCCACCATGGGCTGCGAGGCCGCCGCCTGGAAGCGCTACCGCGGCGGCACCGCCGGCAAGCTGTGGATCGGCCCCGAGGGAGACGGGCAGTTCGAGCGGCTGCACGCCGGCCTCGACGGCAACATCGAGTACCCGCTGTGGGTGGGCGGGGGCCACCCTGCCGAGGGCCGGGGGCGGACAGCCTTCCTCTCGGACCACGAGGGCGTCGGCGCGCTCTACTCCTCACTGCCCGACGGCTCCGATCTGCGCCGCCACAGTCCCCTTGGGGGCACCTCCCAGACGGAGTCCGGGGGAAGCTTCTATGCCCGCCACGCCGCCACTGACGGCACCCGCGTCGCCTACGTCTCAGCCGGTGAACTGTGGCTGCTGGACGACCTGGACGCCGCCGAGCCGCGCCGCCTCGACATTCGCCTCGGCGGGCAGCGGGCCGACCTCCAGCCGCATCCCGTACGCGCCGCCGCCCACCTCGGCGACGCCCGCCCCGACCACACCGGGCGCGGCAGCGCGGTCGAGGTCCGCGGCAGCGTCCACTGGGTCACCCACCGCGGCGGCCCGGCCCGCGCGCTGGCCGCGAAGCCGGGGGTACGGACCAGGCTGCCCCGGGTGTTCCGGGCGGACGGTGCCGAGCACGTCGTCTGGGTCACCGATGCCGAGGGCGAGGACGCGCTGGAATTCGCCCCGGCCGCTCAGCCCGACGGACCCGTCCCGCCGGCCGCTGAGGCCGCATCGGGCTCCGCACCGGCACCCGGGTCCGCGCCCCGACGGCTCGCCGCCGGCCGGCTCGGCCGGGTGCTCGACCTCGCCATGGCCCCCAACGGCAGCCGCGCCGCCGTCGCCTCGCACGACGGCCGCGTCCTGCTCGTCGAACGCGAATCCGGCGAGGTACGCGAACTGGCCCGCAGCGAGTACGGCGATGCCGACGGCCTCGTCTTCTCGCCCGACTCCCGCTGGCTCGCCTGGTCCCACCCCGGCCCCGGACCGCTGCGCCAGCTGAAGATCGCCGGCACCGACGAGCCGACCGTCGCCGACGCAACCCCGCTGCGCTTCAACGACTTCTCGCCCGCCTTCACCGCCGACGGCAAGCACCTCGCCTTTCTCTCGGAGCGGGCCTTCGACCCGGTCTACGACGCGCATGTCTTCGACCTCGCGTTCGTCGGCGCCTGCCGCCCGCACCTGATCACCCTCGCCGCGGACACGCCCTCGCCCTTCGGGCCGCAGCGCCACGGCCGCCCCGTCGACCCCAGCAAGTCCGAGGACGAAGGGGAGGAGCAGGACGGAGAGACGCCGGCCACCCGCATCGACTTCGACGGGCTCGGCGACCGCATAGTGCCCTTCCCGGTCGATGCCGCCCGCTACTCCACCCTCCGCGCCGCCGAGAACGGCCTGCTGTGGCTGCGCCACCCGCTGCGCGGCGTCCTCGGCGCCGCTCTCGCCACCCCCGACGCCGACGGGCCTGCCAGCACGCTCGAGCGCTACGACCTGACCCGGCTGCGGGTCGAGGAACTCGCCGCAGACGCCGAGGAGTTCGCGGTCAGCGGCGACGGCAAGCGCGTGCTGCTCGCCTCCGGCGGCAAGCTGCGGGCCGTACCGTCCGACAAGCCCGCTGACGACGAGGACAGCGACGACAGCGTCACCGTCGATCTGTCCCGCGTCCGGCTCACCGTCGATCCGGCCGCCGAATGGCGGCAGATGTACGACGAGGCCGGCCGCCTCATGCGCGACAACTTCTGGCGCCCCGACTTCGGCGGAACCGACTGGGATGCGGTGCTCAACCGCTACCGGCCGGTGCTGGAGCGCCTCGCCACCCACGACGACCTCGTCGATCTGCTGTGGGAGGTCCAGGGCGAGCTGGGCACCTCGCACGCGTACGTCATCCCGCCCGGCGGGTACGGCGACAACTCCCACCGCCAGGGGCTGCTGGGCGCCGACCTCTCCCGCGCCGCGGACGGGACCTGGCGGATCGACCGGATCCTGCCGTCCGAGACCTCCGATCCGGACGCCCGCTCGCCGCTTGCCGCGCCGGGTGCGGCCGTACGGGCCGGGGACGCGATACTCGCCGTGGACGGCCACCCGGTGGACCCGGTGACCGGGCCCGGCCCGCTGCTGGTCGGCGCCGCCGGCAAGCCCGTCGAACTCACCATCCGCACGCAAGCTGCTTCGGGGGCCTCGGATTCCCCGGGCAGCGGGGTACGGCATGCGGTCGTCGTACCCCTCGCCGACGAGGAACCGCTGCGCTACCACGCGTGGGTGGCCGACCGGCGCTCCTACGTCCACGAGCGGTCCGGCGGGCGGCTCGGCTACCTTCACGTGCCCGACATGGTCGGCTCCGGCTGGGCTCAACTCCACCGCGACCTGCGGGTTGAGGTCGCCCGCGAGGGACTGGTCGTCGACCTCCGGGAGAACCGGGGCGGGCACACCTCGCAGCTCGTCGTCGAGAAGCTGGCGCGCCGGATCGTCGGCTGGGACATCCCGCGCGGCATGGCGCCGACGAGCTACCCACTGGATGCGCCGCGCGGGCCGGTCGTCGCCGTCGCCAACGAGTTCTCCGGCTCGGACGGCGACATCGTCAACGCGGCGATCAAGGCGCTGGGGATCGGGCCGGTGGTCGGCACCCGCACATGGGGCGGGGTGGTCGGCATCGACTGGCGCTACAGCCTCGTCGACGGCACGGCTGTCACCCAGCCCAAGTACCCGATCTGGCTGGAGGGTTACGGGTGGGACGTGGAGAACCACGGCGTCGACCCGGACGTCGAGGTCGTGCCCGCCCCGCAGGACTGGGCGTCGGGCCGCGACCCCCAACTGGACGAGGCGATCCGCCTCGCCCTCTCCGCCCTGACCCGCACCCCAGCCAAAACCCCACCCCCCATACCAGGGGCCTAGGCCCAGCCCTGCCGCGTATGTTGCTCCCGCGGACCCGCAGTCGTTGCCAGGCCCACCTGCCGGTGAAGGGGCGGGCGGGAGAATCCCGGCGCGAAGCCCCGGGGCTATGGGCGTCGCAGGCGGCCTCCAGGCCCCCCGGGCCTGGCCCTGGGGCCGCCGAAGGCCGATAGCATCGGGCCATTGATCGACACCGCGTCGCGAAGGAGGCGAGTCAGGTGGCGGGTGAACCGCAGGCCGACTGCCTGTTCTGCAAGATCGCAACAGGGGAGGTCCCGGCAGAGGTCGTGCGTGAGACGGAGACGGTCGTCGCATTCCGCGACATCAACCCGCAGGCGCCCACCCACGTCCTCGTCATCCCCCGGGCCCACTACCCGGACGCCGCCACCCTGGCGGCCGCCGAGCCGCAGCTCACGGCGGACATCCTCCGCGAGGCCGGCGAGGTCGCCGCGCTGGACAAGGTCGACGGCACCGGCTACCGCATCGTGTTCAACACCGGCCCGGGCGCGGGCCAGACCGTCTTCCACGCCCATGCCCACGTGCTCGGCGGCCGCGGCTTCAACTGGCCGCCCGGATAATCCCGGATCACACCGGATACCCGGATCACGGAATCCGGATCAGCGCAAGGAAGTCCCGCACCTTGTCCATACGTGAACTCGTCGTCCTCGGCACCGCCAGCCAGGTGCCCACCCGGCACCGCAACCACAACGGCTATCTGCTGCGCTGGGACGGCGAGGGCATCCTTTTCGACCCCGGCGAGGGCACCCAACGGCAGATGCTGCTCGCCGGCGTCGCCGTGCACGACCTCACCCGGATCTGCGTGACCCACTTCCACGGCGACCACTGCCTCGGGGTGGCCGGGGTGATCCAGCGCATCAACCTCGACCGGGTGCCTCATCCGGTCACCGCGCACTTTCCGGCGAGCGGGCAGCGTTTCTTCAGCCGGCTGCGCTACGCCACCTCCTACCGCGAGACGGTGGGGGTTCACGAGCAGCCGATCATCCTCGAGGGCGTGCTCACCGAAGGCCCTCCCTACCGCCTGGAAGCGCGCAGGCTGTCCCACCCCGTCGAGTCGTTCGGCTACCGCCTCGTCGAGCCGGACGGCCGGCGGATGCTGCCGAAGCGGCTCGCCGCGTACGGGATCCAGGGCCCGGACGTCGGCCGGCTGCAGCGGGACGGCTCGCTGGTCACCGAGGAGCACGGCACCGTCGGCGTTGAGCAGGTCAGCGAGCCGCGGCCGGGGCAGCGCTTCGCCTTCGTCATGGACACCCGTATGTGTGACGGGGTTGAGGCCCTGGCCGAGGGCTGCGACATGATGGTGATCGAGTCCACCTTCCTCGACGCGGACGAGCCGCTGGCCGACGAGTACGGCCATATGACGGCGGGGCAGGCCGCGCGGGTGGCCGCTGGGGCGGGTGTACGGCACCTGGTGCTGACCCACTTCTCGCAGCGGTACTCCGACCCTGCGGACTTCGAGCGCGAGGCGAGGGACGCCGGGTTCGACGGCGAACTGACCATCGCCCGGGACCTGCTGACCGTCCCGTTCCCGAAGCGCCGCTGACCGCACCGACCCCTGAGGGGGCTTGCGTCAGCGGCCCGCCCGGTCCAGGATGCGGGCCGCGACAGCCGGAGAGTCGACCAGCGGGTGCAGGGCCAGGGCGCGGAGCGCCGCCGTACGGGAGCCGGTGACCGCCGCCTCGATCGTGGCCCGCTCCACGGCCTTGAGCTGGAGCATCAGGCCCAGCTCGGCCTCACCCAGAGGGGCGCACGGCAGTGGGCGCGCGCCGTGTGCCCCCACCTCGCACACCGTCTCGACCACCGCGTCCGCAGCCAGCTGCGGCACCGTCCCGCCGCCCCGCACATTGAGGATCAGCCGGGTCGTTCCGCCTCCCGCGATCGCACGCATCAGCGCCAAGGCGACCTGGTCGTACCCGCCGCCCTCCACGTCGCAGGAGTCGCGCTGCCAGCCCCCGGTGGCCGCGCGGCTGTCGGCCATATAGGTCTCCTCGCGCTCCAGCCGGGTGCGTTCCCACAGCTCGTACGCCCGGTCCGGCTGCTCGCCCGCGGCCCGGAAGAAGGCCCTCTGCTGCCGGTCCAGGAACTCGCCGCGGGTGGCCTCGGCGGCCGCGACCGTCGCCAGGGTCTCGCGACGGAAGTAGTAGTAGTGCAGATACTCGTTCGGCAGGCAGCCGAGGGCCCGCAGCCAGTCGGCGCCGAAGAGCTTGCCTTCCTCGAAGGACGACAGCGCGGCCGTGTCCGCCAGCAGCCCGGGCAGCAGCTCGCGGCCGTCCTGAGACAGGCTGCGCAGCCAGCCGAGGTGGTTGAGGCCCACGTAGTCGTACGCGACCCGGTCCGGGTCGGCCCCCGCGGCCCGCGCCGCCCGGCGTACCAGGCCGACCGGTGAGTCGCAGATGCCGATGACGCGCTCGCCCAGCACGTCCGCCATCGCCTCCGTCACCATGCCCGCCGGGTTGGTGAAGTTGATGACCCAGGCGTCGGGCGCGACGGCGGCGACCCGTTCGGCGATCCGCAGGGCGACCGGGATCGTCCGCAGCCCGTACAGCACCCCGCCCGCGCCCACCGTCTCCTGCCCGAGCACGCCCTCGGCCAGCGGAATCCGCTCGTCCTGGACCCGCCCCGCCGTGCCGCCGACCCGGATCGCCGAGAAGACGAAGGCCGCCCCGCGCAGAGCGTCGTCCAGATCGCCCGCGATCCGTACGGCTGGCGCGTCGGGCTCACCGGCCGCCTGCTGGGCCAGGACGGAGGCGATCACGCCGAGCCGCGCCGGGTCGGTGTCGTGCAGGACCAGTTCGGTGCAGCGGCGGCCGGGTGTGCGCCGCCGGGCGTCATCCAGCAGCGCCCGGTGCACCAGCGGCACCCGGAAGCCGCCTCCGCCGAGGACCGTCAGCCGCACCCCGACCCCTCTCCCGCCGTCCGAAACCGTCATCGCGTCCTGCCTGGCGGCAACGTATCGCACCGCAGGTGCTTGGCCTCTCGCGAGCGATGGGAGACAGTGGGGATGACCTGCAGCGATTCAAGCGATTCGGCGGAACGGGAGGGCACCGTGGCACGAGCGAATGGGGAGCCTCCGACGGGCGCCGCCGGCCCGGCGCCCTGGCACGGCGGCGGACAGGGCGAGTGGTTCGCCCCGACGACGCGCCCCTCCGCCACGGCTGGGGCCGGCCCGGCCGCGAGTGTTTCCCTGCTCGATCCGCTCGCCGGGGTGCGCGCACCCGACGATCCGGAGTGCGACGTCTACCTCACCGGCACCGTCTTCCTCGACATCATCTTCACCGGCCTGGACAGCGCTCCGGTGCGCGGCACCGAGTCCTGGGCGCGCGGCATGGGCTCCAGCCCCGGCGGCGTGGCGAACATGGCCACCGCCCTGGCCCGGCTCGGCCTGCGTACCTCGCTCGCCGCCGCTTTCGGCGACGACATGTACGGCGACTACTGCTGGGACGCCCTCGAAAACGGCGAGGGCATCGATCTGGCCCAGTCCCACCGGGTTCCGGGCTGGCACTCCCCGGTCACCGTCTCCATGGCGTACGAGGGCGAGCGCACGATGGTCTCGCACGGCCACGAGGCCCCGCCGCCCGCTGTGCCCGAGCGCGACGCCACCCCTGGGTGCCCGCCGCCCTCCCGTGCCTGCGTCGCCTCCCTCACCCCCGGCCGCGACGAGGACTGGGTCGCCTCCGCCGCCCGCCGCGGCAGCCGCATCTTCGCCGACATCGGCTGGGACGAAACGGGTCGCTGGGAGCTGGACGCCCTGGCCGACCTGGAGCACTGCGAGGCCTTCCTGCCGAACGCCGAGGAGGCGATGCGCTACACCCGCACCGACTGCCCGCGCGCCGCCGCCCGCGCCCTCGCAGACATGGTCCCGGTCGCTGTCGTCACCATGGGCGCGCAGGGCGCGTACGCGGTCGACGGCCGCACCGGCGAGACCGCCGAAGTGCCCGCCATCGAGGTCGACGCGCTGGACCCGACCGGGGCCGGGGACGTCTTCGTCGCCGGATACGTCACCGGCACGCTGGCCGGCTGGCCGCTCGCCGACCGGCTCGCCTTCGCCGGTCTGACCGCCGCCCTGTCGGTGCAGGAGTTCGGCGGCTCCCTCTCCGCCCCCGGCTGGGTGGAGATCGCGGCCTGGTGGCAGCACGTGAAGTCGTACGACGACCAGTCACCTGAGGCGCTGCGGCGGTACGCCTTCCTGGACGAGCTGCTGCCGGCGGCCGCCCGGCCCTGGCCGCTGCGCCGCGCCGTCCCCACGATCGGCTTCCGGCAACGCTGACCGCCGGGCCGGATCCGCCCGCCGTGAGGACAGCCGGGACAACAGCCGGGGAAACAGAGGCTCGGACAAGGACTCGGGCGTTGTCGGTGCTCCGTCGTAGGCTTGGTATCCCGAGGGGCCGTGCGGACACGCACGGCGTGTCGAGCGAAGAAGGCGGGATCAGCAGGCCAGAGAGCCGGCCCATGACTCAGACATCCACAGCCAACACCCCCGCGCCGGAAGAGGCACGCGCCCACTTCACCGTCCCTGCCAAGCACCCCATGGTGACGGTCCTGGGCTCCGGTGACTCCTTGCTGCGGGTGATCGAGAAGGCGTTCCCGACAACCGACATCCATGTGCGCGGCAATGTAGTCAGCGCCGTGGGCGACCCCGCGGAAGTCGCGCTGATCCAGCGCCTGTTCGACGAAATGCTGCTGGTGCTGCGCACCGGCGCCCCGATGACGGAGGATGCGGTGGAACGTTCGATCGCGATGCTGCGCGAGGAGACGGCAGGAACGGCAGGCGCGATCGAGACCCCCTCCGAGGTGCTCACCCAGAACATCCTCTCCAACCGCGGTCGCACCATCCGCCCCAAGACCGTCAACCAGAAGCGCTACGTCGACGCCATCGACAAGCACACGGTCGTCTTCGGCATCGGCCCCGCCGGCACCGGCAAGACCTATCTCGCCATGGCCAAGGCGGTCCAGGCCCTGCAGTCCAAGCAGGTCAACCGGATCATCCTGACCCGGCCGGCGGTCGAGGCGGGCGAGCGGCTGGGATTCCTGCCCGGCACGCTCTACGAGAAGATCGACCCGTATCTGCGCCCGCTCTACGACGCGCTCCACGACATGCTGGACCCGGACTCGATCCCGCGGCTGATGGCGGCCGGGACGATCGAGGTGGCGCCGCTGGCGTATATGCGCGGCCGGACGCTCAACGACGCGTTCATCATCCTCGACGAGGCGCAGAACACGAACCCCGAGCAGATGAAGATGTTCCTTACCCGGCTGGGGTTCAACTCCAAGGTCGTCGTCACGGGCGACATCACCCAGATCGACCTCCCGGGCGGGACCACCAGCGGTCTGCGTCAGGTCCGGGACATCCTGCAGGGCGTCCACGACCTGCACTTCGCGTACCTCACCAGCCACGACGTGGTCCGCCACAAGCTGGTGAGCCGTATCGTCGATGCGTACCAGCAGTACGACGAGCGCAACGGAAAGTAAAAACCAAGCCACCATGTCGATCGACGTCAACAACGAATCCGGCACGGACATCGACGAGCGGGCGATCCTCGACGTCGCCCGCTACGCACTCGCCCGGATGCGTATCCACCCGCTGTCCGAGCTCTCGGTGATCGTCGTCGACGCCGACGCCATGGAGCAGCTCCACCTGCAGTGGATGGACCTGCCGGGGCCGACGGACGTCATGTCCTTCCCGATGGACGAGCTGCGCCCGCCCGCCAAGGACGACGAGGAGCCCCCGCAGGGGCTCCTCGGCGACATCGTGCTCTGCCCGGAGGTGGCCAAGAAGCAGGGTGAGGAGGCTCCGACGCAGCACTCGATGGACGAGGAGCTGCAGCTCCTCACCGTCCACGGCGTTCTCCACCTGCTCGGCTACGACCACGAGGCGCCCGACGAGAAGGCCGAGATGTTCGGCCTCCAGAAGGCGATCATCGACGGCTGGCGTGCCGAGCAAGGCATCGACGGGCCCTCCCCGGCCCCCACGACACGATGACCGGGCAGCTGATCACGGCCGCCGTGCTGCTGGTCGTCATCGCCTGGCTGGCGGCCTGCGCCGAGGCCGGTCTGGCCCGTACGACCCGCTTCCGCGCCGAGGAGGCCGTACGGTCCGGGCGCCGGGGCAGCGCCAAGCTGCTGGCGGTCGCCGAGGACCCCACGCGCTATCTCAACGTCGCGCTGCTGGTGCGCGTCGCCTGCGAAATGGCGGCGGGCGTTCTGGTCACCTACGTCTGCCTCCGGGAGTTCGACAGCACCGCGGAGGCCCTGGCCGTCGCCATCGGCGTGATGGTCCTCGTCTCCTATGTCGCCGTGGGCGTCTCCCCGCGCACCATCGGCCGCCAGCACCCGCTGAATACCGCCACGGCGGCCGCGTACGTCCTGCTGCCACTGGCCCGGATCATGGGGCCCATCCCGCAGCTGCTGATCCTCCTCGGTAACGCCCTGACGCCCGGCAAGGGCTTCCGCAAGGGCCCGTTCGCCTCCGAGGCCGAGCTGCGCGCCGCGGTCGACCTGGCCGAGCAGGAGCAGCTCATCGAGGCCGATGAGCGCCGTATGGTGCACTCGGTCTTCCAGCTGGGCGACACCCTGGTGCGCGAGGTGATGGTGCCGCGCACCGACCTGGTCGTCATCGAGCGCGCCAAGACGATCCGGCAGGCGCTCACTCTCGCGCTGCGCTCCGGCTTCTCCCGTATTCCGGTGACGGGGGAGAGCGAGGACGACATCGTCGGCATCGTCTACCTCAAGGACCTGGTCCGTAAGACGCATATCAACCGGGAGGCAGAGACCGAGCTGGTCTCCACGGCGATGCGGCCCGCGCTCTTCGTGCCCGACACCAAGAACGCCGGCGACCTGCTGCGCGAGATGCAGCAGGCCCGTACTCATGTCGCCGTCGTCATCGACGAGTACGGCGGCACGGCGGGCATCGTCACCATCGAGGACATCCTCGAGGAGATCGTCGGGGAGATCACCGACGAGTACGACCGCGAGCTGCCGCCGGTCGAGGACCTGGGCGACGGCCGGTACCGGGTCACCGCCCGTCTGGACATCGGAGACCTCGGCGAGCTGTACGACTTCGAGCTGGACGACGAGGACGTGGAGACGGTCGGCGGGCTGCTCGCCAAGTGGCTGGGCCGCGTCCCGATCGCGGGCGCGGTCGCCGAGGTCGATGTCTCCGAGAACGCCTCGGCCGCCGGGCTCAAGGCGCTGCGGCTGACCGCCGAGTCCGCCGCGGGCCGCCGGAACCGGATTCTGACCGTCCTGGTCGAGCCGGTCCGGACCGAGGAGCCGCAGGACGAGGACGAGGCGGGCGCGGCCGCGGACTGACCGGGCACCCGCGCGCACGGCGGCCGGGCGGATCTCTATGATCGTCGTATGACGGAGAGCACCGACCTGGACCCCGAGGACCGCAAGATCATCACGCTGGCCCGCTCCACGCGGGCGCGCAACGCCGTACCGGAGGGCGCTGCCGTACGGGATGAGTCCGGCAGGACGTATGTCGCGGGGACTGTCGAGCTCCCGTCACTGAAGCTCACCGCGCTGCAGACCGCCGTCGCGATGGCCGTCGCCAGCGGGGCGAAGTCGCTGGAGGCCGCGGCCGTCGTCTCCGACGACGTCGCCGTCAAGGACGTGGACCGCGCTGCCGTACGGGACCTCGGCGGGCCGGAGACCCCGGTGCTGCTCGCCGCGCCCGACGGAAGGCTGCGCGCCGCTGTCACCGCGGGCTGAAGTCCGTCCCGCAAGGGATCGGTTCGGGCTGGACCGCAACCCTCGGGTTGGAAGCCCCCTCCTTTCAGGTGGGGGAGCGGAGTCACGCCCATGCACGCCGCGAACGTAGGCGGTTTCCGCATACAGCCAGGCGTACGGTGGCCCCTCGAGGGTGGGGGAGAATGGTCGCTATGAGCGACCGTTCCCCCTCGTCCCTGCCCGAGCCGGAGGCTGCCCCGCACCGGGCCGGCTTCGCCTGTTTCGTCGGGCGCCCCAACGCGGGCAAATCGACGCTGACCAACGCCCTGGTCGGGACGAAGGTGGCGATCACCTCCAACCGCCCGCAGACTACCCGGCACACCGTCCGCGGCATCGTGCACCGCCCCGACGCCCAGCTCGTCCTGGTCGACACCCCGGGTCTGCACAAGCCGCGCACGCTGCTCGGCGAGCGTCTGAACGACGTCGTCCGCACCACCTGGGCGGAGGTCGACGTCATCGGCTTCTGTCTGCCCGCCGACCAGAAGATCGGCCCCGGCGACCGCTTCATCGCCGGCGAGCTCGCCGGGATCAAGAAGACCCCCAAGGTCGCCGTCGTCACCAAGACCGACCTGGTGGACTCCAAGCAGCTCGCCGAGCAGCTGCTCGCCGTCGACCGGCTCGGCAAGGAGCTGGGCATCGAGTGGGCCGAGATCGTCCCTGTCTCGGCGGTCGGGGACGACCAGGTGTCGCTCCTCGCCGACCTCCTCATCCCCCTGCTCCCCGAGGGCCCGGCGCTCTACCCCGAGGGCGACCTCACCGACGAGCCCGAGCAGGTCATGGTCGCCGAGCTGATCCGCGAGGCGGCGCTGGAGGGCGTACGGGACGAGCTGCCGCACTCCATCGCGGTCGTCGTCGAGGAGATGCTGCCGCGCGAGGGCCGTCCGGCGGACAAGCCGCTGCTGGACATCCACGCCAACGTCTTCATCGAGCGGCCCAGCCAGAAGGGCATCGTCATCGGGCCGAAGGGCGCGCGGCTGAAGCAGGTGGGGATCAAGTCGCGCAAGCACATTGAGGCGCTGCTCGGTACGCCGGTCTTCCTCGACCTTCATGTGAAGGTCGCCAAGGACTGGCAGCGCGATCCGAAGCAGCTGCGCAAGCTCGGCTTCTGAGTGGTGCCCGGGGCTTCGCGCCGGGCATTCGACCGGCTCGGCGAGGGCATCGGGCAACGCGGCGGGCAGGCGGGGAGGGCCGGCTTGGCCGGAGGCGGAGACGGTCACCCGGCGGACGCCGTCCGTATGACCTCACGCAGCCAGCGGAAGGAGTCCTTCGGGGTCCGGGCCAGGGTCTCGTAGTCGATGTGGACCAGGCCGAAGCGCTGCGCGTAGCCCTCCGCCCACTCGAAGTTGTCCATCAGCGACCAGACGAAGTAGCCGCGTACGTCCACGCCCGCCGCCATGGCCCGGTGCAGCTCGCGCAGATGTCCGTCGAGGAAGTCGATCCGGCGCGCGTCGTGGACCTCCTCGCCGTACGAGCAGCCGTTCTCGGTGATGACGATCGGCGGCAGCCGGTCGCCGTACCGGTCGCGGAAACAGATCAGCAGCTCGGACAGGCCCTCGGGGACAACGGGCCAGTCGAAGTCGGTGCGCGGGCGCCCCTCGATGGGGTGCAGCCGGAACGGAAGCTCCGCGGGCAGCGCGATCCCGGCGAATTCGGCGTCCCCCGCGCTGCCCCCGTCCGCCTCCGGGGCCCCGGCCAGACTCGGCTGGTAGTAGTTGATCCCGTACCAGTCCAGCGGCTCGGAGATGACCTTCAGATCCTCCCCCACCGGGCCGGGCAGCATCGCCGCCAAGCCCTCGTCGGGGTAGCGCCCCAGCAGGATCGGGTCGCTGAACATCCGGTTGGTGAGGACGTCGTACAGCTCCGCGGCCCCGGAGTCGGCCTCCGCGCCCGACCGCGGCCACACCGGGGAGTGGGAGTTGGCAATCCCGACGCTGCGGGCGCCGCGGGCGCGCAGCGCCCGGACGGCCAGCCCGTGCGCCAGGAGCTGGTGGTGTGCGGCGGGCAGCGCGTCGAACAGCAGCCGCTTGCCAGGCGCGTGCTCGCCGAGGCCATAGCCCAGCAGGGTCACCTCGGCCGGTTCGTTGACCGTGATCCACATCCGCACCCGGTCGCCGAGCCGCTTGGCGACCACGTCCACGTAATCGGCGAACCGCTGCGCGGTGTCCCGTACGAGCCAGCCTCCGGCCGCCTCCACCGGCGCTGGGGTGTCCCAGTGGTAGAGGGTCGGCACGGGCCGTACGCCCGCCGCGCACAGCTCGTCGACGAGGCGGTCGTAGAAGTCCAGTCCGCGCTGGTTGACCCGGCCACAGCCGCCCGGGACCACGCGCGGCCAGGCGATCGAGAAGCGGTACGCGCCGACGCCCAGGTCCCTGAGGAGGCCGACGTCCTCCCGGTGGCGGTGGTAGTGGTCGGTGGCGACGGACGCATCGCCGCCGTCCTTGATCCGGCCCGGCTCGGCCGCGAAGAGGTCCCAGGTCGAGGGCCCGCGGCCGTCCTCACCCACCGCCCCCTCGATCTGCTGGGCGGAGGTGGACACGCCCCAGAGGAAGTCCGGTGGGAAGGCCGGAAGCGGCCGTGCGGACGTGGAAGCGGACGTGGATGTGTCTGCGGATGCGGACATCCTTCTCACCCCATGGCTCGGATCGGCCCGAGCCGGGATCATCTTGGGCCGGTGCGAAGGAGTCAAGGGCACCGCAAACAAGGAAAGTTCAGGGCCCTGCCCGGTCAGGCGCCTTCCTTGAGGACGCGGGAGACCAGGGTGCGCTGCGCCTCGTTCAGCCGTGGATCCGCGCAGTAGAACGTGCGGTCGTCGACCGTGATCTGGTAGCTGAAGCCGTCCGGCACACCAACGGGGGGCGTGCCCCGGCCGTCGGCTTCCGCCGCCTCGGCCAGGGCCTGCCACTCGCGGGCATCGGGCCGGCCCGAGGTGTCCACCTCGCTGTGCCGCTCGATCCCCGCGAACCCTCCGGTACGCCTCACCTTGATTCGCATGAGTCCATCTCTACCCGCTGCGCACCGACTCCGCAGCGGCTGTCACTCAACCAGGACGCCGACCTGGGACCAGGACTTCAGCAGCGCCTCGTGCTCATCGCCCTCCCCGTAGCGGGCGGCGGCCGCGGCGACCGTGAGCTGGGCGAAGGAGGCGAAGCCGGCGTCCGTGGCCAGCTCGCCCCTGGTGAGCACGTCGTACCAGATCTGGCCCGCCCGCTCCCAGGCGTGGCCGCCGAGGGCCTTGGCGGCCAGGTAGAAGGCGTGGTTGGGGATGCCGGAGTTGATGTGCACGCCGCCGTTGTCGCGGCCGGTGCGGACGTAGTCGGCCATCCTGGCGGGCTGCGGGTCCTTGCCGAGGACGTCGTCGTCGTACGCCGTGCCCGGGGCCTTCAGCGAACGCAGCGCCTCGCCCGTGACGCCTGGCCCGAGGAGGCCGGCGCCGATCAGCCAGTCGGCCTGGTCGGCGGTCTGCCCGAGCGTGTACTGCTTGATCAGCGAGCCGAAGACATCGGAGAGCGACTCGTTGAGGGCGCCGGACTGGCCGAAGTACTCCAGGTTGGCGGTGTACTGGGTGACGCCGTGGGTGAGCTCGTGGCCGATGACGTCCACCGGAATGGTGAAGTCGAGGAAGATCTCGCCGTCACCGTCGCCGAAGACCATCCGCTCGCCGTCCCAGAAGGCGTTGCCGTAACTCTCGCCGTAGTGGACGGTCGCGTCCAGCGGCAGCCCGGCGTCGTCGATCGAGCGCCAGCCGTAGGCGTGCAGATACAGCTCGAAGGTCGCGCCGAGCCCGGCGTAGGCGCGGTTGACCGTCGCGTCCCGGGTGGCGGGGTCGCCTTCGGAGCGCACCTTCTTGCCCGGCAGCATCTGGTGGTGCTTGGCGTCGTAGACGGTCCGCTGCGGCCTGTCGTCGGGGCCCGTGGGCGCTCCGGCGGCCCGGGTGCCGATGACGGTGGTGAGCCGGCGGCGGGTCCGCTGGAGGGCGTCGTGCTCCAGCGTGCGGCGGGCCGGGTCGGCGAATGCGGCGTCCCCGGCCTGGGCGAGCTTGTCGAGGACATGCGGCGGCACGATCGTGCAGATGGCGGTGTTGGCGTCCATCCGGATAATGTGGCATCGGGTCACCGGGCTGTCACTGCTTGCAGTCAGGGGTTGATGAAAAGGAGTGATTCGTCACTCTTCGCCCTTTACTTCTGACGCGTCTTGCATACTGAAACAGAACTCGGTGTCCCTCGCCCCGTCGGCTAAGCTGCGATCACCATGCGTTTCGGGCTGCTTCTTCTTAGCTGCCGCGGCGAGGGCCTGTTGTCGTAGGCCGACTCCCTCCCCGCGGAGTTCGGTGTTGCCCACCGTCGGCCGTCGACTTTCCTCGACAGGAGCCCAGCGCAGATGACTTCACCGAATTCCGTCGGTCGCCCCACGCCCATCACCGCCGCCACCGTCACCCAGCGGCCGTCCGGGATGCCGGTCCACCGGTACACGCCGTACGAGGCCGTGGACCTCCCCGACCGCACCTGGCCGGACAAGCGCATCACCAAGGCCCCCCGCTGGCTGTCCACCGACCTGCGTGACGGCAACCAGGCGCTGATCGACCCGATGTCGCCCGCTCGCAAGCGCGCGATGTTCGATCTGCTGGTCAAGATGGGCTACAAGGAGATCGAGGTCGGCTTCCCGTCGTCCGGTGACACCGACTTCGCGTTCGTACGCTCGATCATCGAAGACGGCGCGATCCCCGAGGATGTGACGATCTCCGTCCTCGTACAGGCACGCGAGGAGCTGATCGAGCGGACCATCGAGTCGCTGCGCGGTGCGCACCGGGCGACCGTGCACCTGTACAACGCGACCGCGCCCGTCTTCCGCCGGGTGGTCTTCCGCGGCAGCCGCGAGGAGGTCAAGGCCATCGCCACCGACGGCACCCGGCTGGTGATGGAGTACGCCGAGAAGATCCTCGGCGACGACACGATCTTCGGCTACCAGTACAGCCCCGAGATCTTCACCGACACCGAGCTGGACTTCGCGCTGGAGGTCTGCGAGGGGGTCATGGACGTCTGGCAGCCCGAGGAGGGCCGCGAGATCATCCTCAACCTGCCCGCCACGGTGGAGCGTTCGACGCCGAGCACCCACGCCGACCGCTTCGAGTGGATGTCGCGCAACCTGTCGCGCCGTGAGTACATCTGTCTGTCCACCCACCCGCACAACGACCGCGGCACCGCGGTGGCGGCCGCCGAGCTGGCCGTCATGGCGGGCGCGGACCGCGTCGAGGGCTGCCTGTTCGGGCAGGGCGAGCGCACCGGCAACGTCGACCTGGTGACGCTGGGCATGAACCTGTTCAGCCAGGGCGTCGACCCGCAGATCGACTTCTCGCAGATCGACGAGATCCGCCGTACCGCCGAGTACTGCAACCAGATGTCGATCCACCCGCGCCACCCGTACGCGGGCGACCTCGTCTACACCGCGTTCTCCGGCTCCCACCAGGACGCCATCAAGAAGGGCTTCGAGGCCCTGGAGGCCGAAGCCCGGGCGCAGGGCAAGCCGGTGAACGAGATCACGTGGGCGGTCCCGTACCTGCCGATCGACCCGAAGGACGTCGGCCGGTCGTACGAGGCGGTCATCCGCGTCAACTCGCAGTCCGGCAAGGGCGGTGTCGCTTACGTCCTGAAGAACGACCACAAGCTGGACCTGCCGCGCCGGATGCAGATCGAGTTCTCGAAGATCATCCAGGCGAAGACGGACGCCGAGGGCGGCGAGGTCACCCCGGCACAGATCTGGTCGGTCTTCCAGGACGAGTACCTGCCGACGGATGCGAACCCGTGGGGCCGGATCGCGCTGCGCTCGGCGCAGACCTCGACGACCGGCGAGGGCGGCGACGCGCTGACGGTGGAGGCTGTCGTGGACGGCCAGGACACGGTCCTCACCGGCACCGGCAACGGCCCGATCGCGGCGTTCATCGACGCGCTGGGCGCGATCGGCGTGGACGTACGGGTACTGGACTACGCCGAGCACGCGCAGAGCGAGGGCGCGACGGCGCAGGCCGCCGCGTACGTGGAGTGCGCCGTGGACGGCAAGGTGCTGTGGGGCGTCGGCATCGACGCCAACACGGTGCGCGCCTCCCTGAAGGCGGTCGTCTCCGCGGTCAACCGCGCTCGGCGTTAGCGCCTTCGTCACCGGGCGCACCGGCCTGCTCACGCGCGGCGCATCAGCGCCCGTTCCGACGCCCCGCACGCCCCTCGCCGGGTGTGCGGGACGTCGTTGTCTCGTTCCCGGTACTGACGCCACATCCGGATGTGGTTAACATCACGTCCAACACGGCGCCGCTGCCGAAGAGTCACCGACTGGCGGCGGTCCGTGTCGGTGACGTTTCGAGCCGACCTGCCGGAGGTGCGCGGATGCAGCTGCAGCGCGTGTGGGGAGTGCGCACGACCTGGCACACGGTCGGCGACGGCGAATTCTTCTGTCCCGACTGCGGCGGCGACCGCAGTTACCGCCGGCGCACCGGCCGCCGTGTGCTCGCCCTGCTCGGCATCCCCCTCCTTCCGCGCGGCGGCGCGGGCCCGGTGATCGAATGCGCGGCCTGCCGGAGCCACTTCGGGACCGACGTTCTGGACCACCCCACGACCACCCGCTTCTCGGCGATGCTCCGCGACGCCGTGCACACCGTCGCCCTCGCCATTCTCGCGGCCGGCGGCGCCGAGGCCCGTACGGCCCGCGAGGCCGCGGTCGAGGCGGTGCGTGGCGCAGGGTTCGCCGACTGCACCGAGGAGCAGTTGATCATCCTCATCGAGGCGCTGGCCGCCGACGCCGGGCGGCTGCCCGAGGCGCACCAGGACGGGATCGCCGACAGCGGCACGGCGCTCACCATCGAGCTCCACGAGGCGCTCGACCCGCTCGCCCCGCACCTTGCCCCCGCAGGCCGCGAGGGCATCCTGCTGCAGGGTGCGCGGATCGCCCTCGCCGACGGCCCGTACCGACCCGCCGAGCGCCAGGCCCTCGCCGCCGTCGGCCGCGCCCTGCTGATCAGCCAGGGCGACACCCTGCGCCTCCTGGCCGCGGCGGCCCGTACCCCGTACTGACCGGCGTTCGCCCCGGCCGCCCCAGCCGGCCCTCCCGTACGGGACAATGACCGCATGACTCTGTTCCGCGACGACGGCATCGTGCTGCGCACTCAGAAGCTGGGTGAAGCGGACCGGATCATCACCCTGCTCACCCGGGGCCATGGCCGGGTGCGGGCCGTCGCTCGCGGAGTGCGCCGTACCAAGTCGAAGTTCGGGGCCCGGCTGGAGCCCTTCTCGCATGTCGACGTGCAGTTCTTCGCGCGCGGCAGCGAACTG
Source organism: Streptomyces sp. HSS9-12 (assembly GCF_054963655.1). NCBI lineage: Bacteria > Bacillati > Actinomycetota > Actinomycetes > Kitasatosporales > Streptomycetaceae > Streptomyces > Streptomyces sp. HSS9-12. The sequence goes on from NZ_JBUEGC010000018.1 coordinate 28,976, forward strand.
GTCGGCCGTGGGCTGCCGCTGTGCACGCAGAGCGAGACCATCGCTCCGTACGGTGGTGACATCGTCACCGACTACGCCCGCTACACCGCCGGCACCGCCATGCTCGAGACCGCCGAGCGGTTCACCGATCATGAGGGCGAGCCCGCCGTGCAGCAGTATCTGCTGCTGGTGGGCGGGTTGCGGACCCTGGCCGGCGGGGCGCACGCCCCGAATCTGGTGCTCGACGCCTTCCTGCTCCGCTCCCTCGCCGTCAATGGCTACGCCCCCAGCTTTGATGCCTGCGCGAAGTGCGGTATGCCCGGGCCGAACCGGTTCTTCTCGGTCGCGGCGGGCGGTGTGGTCTGCGCGGAGTGCCGGGCGCCCGGCAGCGTCGTACCCTCCTCGGAGGCGCTGACCCTCCTTGGTGCGCTGCTGACCGGGGACTGGGAGACTGCGGACGCGTGCGAGCCCCGGCACGTCCGTGAGGGCAGCGGCCTGGTGGCGGCGTACCTGCACTGGCACCTGGAGCGGGGGCTGCGCTCGCTGCGCTATGTGGAGCAGTGACGCATGGCAACACGGCGTACGACAAGCAGTAGTCGAGAGAACGAGACAGGAGACGTGGACCGCATGGCACGACGCGGGTTTCTGGGCCGCCCCCGACGCGAGTACCGGGCTCCGGACCCGCATCCCTCCGGTGCGCGCCCGCCGAAGATCCCGGGCGAGCTGGTGCCGAAGCATGTGGCGATCGTCATGGACGGCAACGGCCGTTGGGCGAAGGAACGCGGTCTTCCGCGCACGGAGGGGCACAAGGTCGGCGCCGAGCGCGTACTGGACGTGCTGCAGGGCGCGATCGAGATGGGCATCGGGAGCGTTTCCCTGTACGCCTTCTCCACCGAGAACTGGAAGCGCTCGCCGGACGAGGTGCGCTTCCTGATGAACTTCAACCGCGACTTCATCCGCAAGACCCGCGACCAGCTCGACGCCCTCGGTGTCCGGGTGCGCTGGGTGGGCCGGATGCCCAAGCTGTGGAAGTCGGTGGCCAAGGAGCTCCAGATCGCCCAGGAGCAGACCAAGGACAACGACGCGCTCACGCTGTACTTCTGCATGAACTACGGCGGTCGGGCGGAGATCGCGGACGCGGCGCAGGCGCTGGCGGCCGATGTGAAGGCCGGCCGGCTCGACCCGGCGAAGGTCTCGGAGAAGACCTTCGCGAAGTACCTGTACTACCCGGACATGCCGGATGTGGACCTGTTCCTCCGGCCTTCCGGTGAGCAGCGCACCTCCAACTTCCTGATCTGGCAGACCGCTTACGCAGAGATGGTCTTCCAGGACGTGCTGTGGCCGGACTTCGACCGGCGTGACCTGTGGCGGGCGTGCGTCGAATACGCCTCCCGGGACCGCCGCTTCGGCGGCGCCATCCCCAATGAGCAGCTGCTGGCCAAGGAAGCGCAGGCGGCCGAGGAGGCCCGGTAGTCCCCAGGCCGACGCCCTGACCTCCCCGGTACGATCCCGTGGATCATCGCACCGGGGGGATGAACAGGGGCGCAATGCCGGGGATGTCGTCGACGGACAGGCGCTGGAGCTGGTCTGCCGGCCGACCGTGGACGACCCGACGGCCGCGCTGCGCGCGCGGGTCCGCAGCAACCACGTCGGGGCGCCTGCGGCGGAAGCTGCTCATCTTCGCCGCGGTGTGCACAGCGCTCGGATGAGATGCCGATGCCGCCGGGGCTCTGGCCCCGGCGGCATCGCCGTTCAGCTCTCGGCCGTCGCTGCCGCGCAGTCGCCGCAGGTGCCGAAGATCTCGATGGTGTGCGCGACGTCCACGAAGCCGTTGTCGGCCGCGATCTGCTCCGCCCACTTCTCGACCGCCGGGCCCTCGACCTCAACCGCCTTGCCGCAGCCGCGGCACACCAGATGGTGGTGGTGGTCGTCGGTGCTGCACCGGCGGTAGACGGCCTCGCCGTCGCTGGTGCGCAGGACATCGACCTCGCCGGCGTCCGCGAGGGACTGCAGGGTGCGGTAGACGGTGGTCAGGCCGACCGAGTCGCCGCGGTGGCGGAGCAGGTCGTGCAGTTCCTGGGCGCTGCGGAACTCGTCAACCTCGTCCAGGGCAGCCGCCACTGCGGCGCGCTGCCGGGTCGACCGGCCGCGCACTGGGGATCCCGCGGTAGCCACCGTTACCTCCTCTGTTCGCCCGTCCGCCCGTACGAGGGTCATTGTGCCAGCCATCCTGCGCCGGACCGGCTAGACCCGGACGTCGTCGCCTGGCGAGCGTGTGCCCGACATATCCAGGGTGCACTGTTCCTCTGCCCATGCGGCCTTGGCGGCACGCCGTCTGGCCAACGGTGCGGCGAGCGCGGTGATCAGGCCGAAAACCGCTATCGCCAGCACGACGATGCTCGCGCCGGGCGGCACGTCGGCGTAGAAGGAGTAGACCGTTCCGGACAGCGTGACGACGACACCGATGCCGACCGCGAGCGCGAGTGTCGTCACAAAGCCCCGGGTGGCCTGCTGAGCGGCTGCCACCGGCACCACCATCAGTGCGCTGACCAGCAGCAGCCCGACGACCCGCATGGCCACGGTCACGGTGACGGCCGCCGTCACGGCCAGCAGCAGATTCAGCAGCCGTACGGGCAGGCCGGTGACCCGCGCGAACTCCTCGTCCTGGCACACGGCGAACAGCTGCCTCCGCAGCCCCAGCGTGACCAGAGCCACCAGGGCGGCCAGGATGCAGATCGTCGTGACGTCCTGCGGCGAGACCGTGGTGATCGAGCCGAACAGATACGTGGTGAGATTGGCGTTGGACCCGTTCGGCGCGAGATTGATCAGCAGTACGCCGCCGGCCATGCCGCCGTAGAAGAGCATCGCCAGCGCCAGATCGCCGCGCGCCCTGCCGTAGGAGCGGATCAGCTCCATGGCGACCGCGCCGAGCGACGCGACGGCCACGGCCATCCACACCGGGCTGGTGTTCAGCAGAAAGCCGAGTGCGACACCGGTCAGGGCGACGTGCCCGATCCCGTCGCCCATGATCGCCTGCCGGCGCTGGACGAGGTAGATCCCGACGGCCGGGGCGGTGATGCCGACCAGCACGGCGGCGAGCAGGGCCCGCTGCATAAAGGCGTAGTTGAGAAGCTCCATCAGCTCAGCAGTCCCGTCCGGATCGGTTCGGCCGCCACGTCCGCGTGCGGGTGCACATGGTCGTGGCCGGGCAGCGCGTGCTGGCCGACGGCCTTCGGCGGCGGCCCGTCGTGGACCACGCAGCCGTCGCGCAGCACCACCGCCCGGTCGATCAGCGGCTCCAGCGGGCCGAGTTCATGCAGGACGAGCAACACGGTGATACCCGCGGCGACCTGGTCGCGCAGGGTGTCCGCCAGCACCTGCTGGTTGGCCTGGTCGACGCCCGCCATCGGCTCGTCCATGATCAGCAGTTCCGGTTCGACGGCCAGCGCGCGGGCGATGAGCACCCGCTGGTGCTGGCCGCCGGACAGCGCGTTCACCGAGTCCCTGGCCCGGTCGGCCATGCCCACCAGCTCCAGGGCCCGGTCGACCGCCTTCCGGTCGGCCTTGCGCGGCAGCGCCAGCCGGGTACGGGCCAGCCGCCCGGCGGCGACCACCTCGCGTACGGTCGCGGGCACCCCGCCGGCGGCGGTGGTGCGCTGCGGCACGTATCCGATGCGGGCCCACTCGCGGAAGCGGCGGTGGGGGGTGCCGAACAGCTCCAACTCACCGCTGCTGAGCGGCACCTGGCCGATCACCGCGCGCACGGCCGTCGACTTGCCCGAGCCGTTGGCGCCGAGCAGCGCCACGACCTCGCCGCGCCGCACGGTGAGGTCGATGCCGCGCAGCACCGGGCGCGCACCGAGTGAGGCGGTGGCTCCGCGGAGGGATATGACAGGCTCCGAACTGGCTGTACCGGTGGTCATGGCTGCCTCCGTCACTTGGCGCCGAGCGCCTTCCGCAGCGCCTGCAGGTTGTTTCGCTGGACCTCGAAGTAGTCGTCGCCCTTGGAGTCGGGGGTGATGCCCTCGATCGGGTCGAGCACATCGGTTGTGACCTTGAGGTCGCTCGCCAGCGTCTTGGCGGTCTTGTCGCTGACCAGGGTCTCGAAGAAGACCGTGCTGACGTGCTTGTCCTGGGCGAGGGTGTGCAGCTCCTTCATCCGGGCCGCGCTGGGCTCGGACTCCGGGTCGAGGCCGCTGATGGCCTCCTGGACCAGGCCGTAGCGCTCGGCGAGGTAGCCGAACGCGGCGTGGGTGGTGATGAAGGTGTCCGAGGTGCGGTTCTTCAGCCCGTTCTTGAACTCGGTGTCCAGGGTCTGGAGCTTCTTCACCAGCGCGTCGGCGTTCTTCTGGTACGTCGCCGCGTGGTCCGGATCGGCCTTGGCGAGGGTCTTCTCGACGCCCTTGGCGGCCTCGGCGTACTTCACCGGGTCGAGCCAGATGTGCGGGTCCGCGCCGGCGTGCTCCTCATGCTCGCCATGCTCCTCATGCTCGCCGCCGCTGTGGTTGTCGCCGGTGGTGTGGTCGTGACCCTCGACCTCGGTGCCGTGGTTCTCGAGGTGGGTGAGCGAGGCGGCGTCGACGACGTTCTTGACCCCTGACTGCTGGATCGCGTCGTCGACGGCGGGCTGCAGTCCCTTGAGGTAGACGATCACGTCGGACTCACCGAGCGCGGCGGTCTGCTGCGGGGTGAGCTCCAGGTCGTGCGGCTCGGTCCCGGGCTTGGTCAGCTCGGTGACGCTGACCCGGTCCCCGCCGATCTCCTTGGCGAGAAACTCCATCGGGTAGAACGACGCTGTGACCCGCAGCTTGCCGTCGCCCTTCCCGTCACTTGCGGCGTTCGGTGAGGTAGTGCAGGCGGTCAGCGAGGCGAGGCCCAGGGCGGCGGCTCCGGCGATCGCGCCGGTGGATATGAGGCGACGGCTTACGTTCATGACAGTCATTTTCAACAAAGCTGGAAATGATTGTCAACAAAGATGGTCAGCGGCTGCTTGGGCGGGGGCCACCCCCCGATTTGGTGTGCGGGGTGCGCCCGCCGGTAATCTGAGGTATTCGCTGGACGGCCGCAGCGGGCCGGATATCGCCACCGCACGCGGGCGCCGGCGGAGACTCCACTCACCGCTTCGTCGTCGTAATGAAGAGAGCACCGTGGCCGCCGACAAGATCGACACCATCGTCAGCCTCAGCAAGCGCCGTGGCTTTGTCTACCCGTGCAGCGAGATCTACGGCGGCCAGCGCGCCGCCTGGGACTACGGGCCGCTCGGCGTCGAGCTCAAGGAGAACATCAAGCGCCAGTGGTGGCGCTCCATGGTCACCTCGCGCGACGACGTGGTCGGTATCGACTCGTCCGTGATCCTGGCCCGCGAGGTCTGGGAGGCCTCCGGCCATGTGGCGACCTTCACCGACCCGCTCACCGAGTGCACCTCGTGCCACAAGCGCTTCCGTGCGGACCACCTGGAGGAGGCGTACGAGGCCAAGCACGGCCACCTGCCCCCCAACGGTCTGTCCGACGTCAATTGCCCGCACTGCGGCAACAAGGGTGCCTTCACCGAGCCCAAGCAGTTCTCGGGTCTGCTCTCCACCCACCTCGGCCCGACCCAGGACTCCGGCTCGGTCGCCTATCTGCGCCCCGAGACCGCGCAGGGCATCTTCACCAACTTCGCCGCCGTGCAGCAGACCTCGCGCAAGAAGCCGCCGTTCGGCATCGCCCAGATCGGCAAGTCCTTCCGTAACGAGATCACTCCGGGCAACTTCATCTTCCGTACCCGTGAGTTCGAGCAGATGGAGATGGAGTTCTTCGTCAAGCCGGGCGAGGACGAGAAGTGGCACGAGTACTGGATGGAGCAGCGCTGGAACTGGTACCGCGACCTCGGCCTCCGCGAGGAGAACATCCGCTGGTACGAGCACCCCAAGGAGAAGCTCTCCCACTACTCCAAGCGCACCGCTGACATCGAGTACCGCTTCAACTTCGGCGGCACCGAGTTCTCCGAGCTCGAGGGTGTGGCCAACCGCACCGACTTCGACCTCTCCGCGCACTCCAAGGCCTCCGGCCAGGACCTGTCGTACTTCGACCAGGAGGGCGGCGAGCGCTGGACCCCGTACGTCATCGAGCCGGCGGCCGGTGTCAACCGCGCCATGCTCGCCTTCATGCTCGACGCGTACACCGAGGACGAGGCGCCGAACGCCAAGGGTGTGATGGAGAAGCGCACCGTCATGCGGCTTGACCCGCGGCTGGCGCCGGTCAAGGTCGCGGTGCTGCCGCTGTCCCGGAACCCGCAGCTGTCCCCGAAGGCGAAGGGGCTCGCCGCCGACCTGCGCAAGCACTGGAACATCGAGTTCGACGACGCGGGCGCCATCGGCCGCCGCTACCGGCGGCAGGACGAGATCGGTACGCCGTTCTGCGTCACCGTCGACTTCGACACGCTCGACGACAATGCGGTGACGGTGCGCGAGCGCGACACCATGAAGCAGGAGCGGGTCTCGCTCGACCAGGTCCAGGGCTACCTGGGCGCCCGCCTCCTCGGCTGCTGAACCGCCTCGGGCACCGCCCCGTGTTTCTCACACGCCCGCCCACCCCAACGGGGTGGGCGGGCGGTGTCATTCGGGCCGGACCCGGGGCGGTCGCCGGCGGTACGGCACGCGGCGGCTGCGTTCGCGCACCGAACGCCCCGGCGGCCGGTCCGTCGCGGCCAGACGCGACGCAGACCGCTTGGAAGGTGACTCCGCGGTCCGGTTCGCGCCGGATCGTGTGGCGCACGAAGCGCAGAGTGGTGCGGCTCATTCCGTGGCCTCAGAGGGCGGGGCGGGGCCCGGGAGCGGCTGGAGAAGCTTCACGCTCTGGTGCTCGCGGCGGCATGAGCCGCCGCGGCCGACTCCAGCCGGGCGGCGGTACGGCGGGCCGTCGCCGTCGCCCAGCGGCCGGTGGTGAGCGCACCGACAGCCACGATGGCCAGGCCGCAGCCGGCGATGATCCACCATGCGGAGCGGCTCGCGTCGAGGAACGCGCTCGCGGGCGCCGAGGGGCCGGCGCCCGAGGCCAGGACCGAACCGATCACCGCGACACCGAGGGAGATGCCGACCTGCCGGCTGGTGGAGGCGACCGCCGCCGCGACGCCGGCCTGGGCCCGCGGCATGCCGGAGACCGCGGTGTTGGTGATCGGCGGGTTCACCAGGGCGAAGCCGATGCCGAAGAGGATGTAGCCGGTGAACAGCAGGGCATCGGAGGACTGCATCCCGAACAGCGCGAAGAGCAGCCCGCTGCCTGCCATCAGCGGCCCGGCCAGCAGGATGGACAGCCGGGGACCACGGCTGCCGACCAGCCGCCCCGACAGCGGAGCGAAGAGCAGGGTCATGGCGGCCATCGGCAGCATGTGCAGTCCGGCCTGCAGGGCGGACATATGCCGTATGTCCTGCAGATACAGGGTGTTGACGAAGAGGAAGCCGCCGAGCGCGGCGAAGGCGCACACCGCGATCACCGTCGCCCCGCTGAAGGGCGCGCTGCGGAAGAAGCGCGGATCGATCAGCGGCTCACTGCGCCGGCGCTCGTACTGCACCAGCGCGATGAGCGACACCAGGGCGATGGCGAGGCAGCCAGTGATCACCGGGGAGGACCAGCCCGCCACGGGCGCCTCGATGATCGCGTACGTGACCGAGCCCAGCAGCGTGATCACCAGCAGCTGGCCCACGGGATCGATGCGGCGGGGCTTGGGGGCGCGCGACTCCGGCACGTAGCACGCCGTGAGCACCAGCGCCGCCAGACCCACGGGGATGTTGATCCAGAAGATCGACCGCCAGCCGACGGACTCGACCAGCAGCCCGCCGATCACCGGGCCCGCCGCCATGCTGATGCCGACGACCCCGCCCCAGACACCGATGGCGCGGGCGCGTGCCCTGGGCTCGGTGAAGGTGTTGGTGATGATCGACATCGCCACGGGGTTGAGCATCGAGCCGCCGACCGCCTGCACCATTCGGAAGGCGATCAGCCACTGCAGGCTCGGCGCCAGGCTGCACAGGGCCGATCCCACGGTGAACAGCGCCAGCCCGGCCTGGAAGGTGCGCCGCCGCCCGACCCGGTCGCCCGTCGACCCGGCGAGCATCAGCAGCGACGCCAGGACAACGGTGTAGGCGTCGATGGTCCACTGCATTCCGGCGACGGAAGCGCCCAGCTCCCGCCGCATCGACGGCAGCGCGACATTCAGCACGGTGCTGTCGAGGCTGACGATCAGCAGGCTCGTACAGCAGATGCCCAGTACGAGCATGCGCCGCCGGTGGCTGAGCTCAGGCATGGTTGAACGGTACAAGCACCGGCGGTCACCATGCTCGGCAGTGGCCTCCCGCAGGTGCGGGACAATGGGAGGCCGACCCCCGTAACCGACGAAGGAAGCCCAGTCGATGACCCAGCTGCAGATCGGCCCCCACGCGGTGCAGCCGCCGGTGGTGCTGGCCCCCATGGCCGGGATCACCAACGCGCCGTTTCGAACCCTCTGCCGGGAGTTCTCTGGCGGCAAGGGGCTGTTCGTCAGCGAGATGATCACGACCCGGGCGCTGGTCGAGCGGGACGCCAAGACGATGCGGCTGATCCACTTCGACGGTACGGAGAAGCCGCGCTCGATCCAGCTGTACGGCGTCGACCCGGTGACCGTCGGCAAGGCCGTCCGCATGCTCGTGGATGAGGACCTGGCCGACCACGTCGACCTCAACTTCGGCTGCCCCGTCCCCAAGGTGACCCGCAAGGGCGGCGGCTCGGCGCTGCCGTACAAGCGGAACCTGCTGCGCTCGATCCTGCGGGAGGCCGTCGGCAACGCGGGCGGCCTGCCGGTGACGATGAAGATGCGCAAGGGCATCGACGACGACCATCTGACCTATCTCGACGCGGGCCGGATCGCCGTGGAGGAGGGCGTCACGGCGATCGCGCTGCACGGGCGTACGGCGGCCCAGCACTACGGCGGCACGGCCGACTGGGATGCGATCGCCCGGCTGAAGGAGGCGGTGCCGGAGATTCCGGTGCTCGGCAACGGGGACATCTGGTCGGCGGACGACGCGCTGCGGATGATGCGCGAGACCGGCTGCGACGGGGTGGTCGTGGGGCGCGGGTGCCTGGGGCGGCCGTGGCTGTTCGGCGACCTGGTGAGCGCCTTCGAGGGCACGGGTACCTATGCCGCACCCACGCTCAAGGAGGTCACCGTCGTCATGCGGCGGCATGCGCAGCTGCTGGGGGAGTGGCTGGAGGACGAGGCGCGCGGTGTCATCGACTTCCGCAAGCACGTCGCCTGGTACACCAAAGGGTTCTCGATCGGCTCCGAGATGCGGAAGAAGCTGGCGGTCGCCGCGTCGCTGGCTGAGCTGGACGAGCTGATGGCGCAGCTCGATCTGGATCAGCCGTGGCCCGCGGGGGCGGATGGGCCGCGTGGCCGTACATCGGGCCGGAGCCGGGTAGTCCTGCCGGACGGGTGGCTGGACGACCCGTACGACTGCGCGGCCGTCGGCGCCGACGCGGAGCTGGACACTTCCGGCGGCTGACGCCGCCCCTTTTGTGGCTCGCTCGCCTCCGGGCGCTCAGACCCGACGCTTGGTCTCTCTCCTTGGGGGCACTCCCCCAGCTACCGCTGGGGGTCCCCCCACCCGGGCCGTCAGGCCCAGGGGGAGTACCGCTGGGAGGTGCCCCCATCTTTCGACAGCGGCGCGCCCGTCGGCCCGCTCGCCCGGGCTGGGGCGGGTGGGGGTTATGTCAAGGCGCTCAGGAGCGCCAACGGCGCGGCCGCGGCCCAGGCTTGAGGGGAGCAGGAGTGCGGGTACGGCACCGGCGCCGGGTGCTCGTCCCGCCCGTATCCGGCCATCACCTCCGGCAGCCGCCAGTCATGCACCACTGCCGCCTCCATCAGCCCCCGGATCACCGTCAGCGCTTCCTCCGTCAGCCCGTAACGCACCATCCCCAGCACGATCAACGCGTTGTCGTGCGGCCAGATGGCACCGCGGTGACAGGAGAGCGGGTGGTACGGGTCCTGGCCCGCGGCGAGGGTCCGTACGCCCCAGCCGGAGAAGAAGTCCGCCTCCAGCAGCCGCCGGCCGACCGCCTCGCCCCGCTTCCGGTCCATGATCCCCGACCACAGCAGATGCCCGGCGTCCGAGGCCAGCGCGTCGACCTGAGCGCCCGACCCGTCCAGGGCGAGCGCCGGGAAGCCCGGGTCCGGCATCCAGAACTCGCGGTGGAAGCGGGAGCACAGCTCGGCCGCCGCCGACTCCAGCCGGTCCGCCCAGGCCGGGTCGTCCCACACCTCCCGGCCGAGCCGGGCGGTACGGGCCAGCGCGTCGTACGCGTACCCCTGCGCCCCGGCGACGGCGATCGGGCCCTCGGCCGGTGTGCCGTCGCGGAAGCAGATCGCGCCGGGGGAGTCCTTCCAGCTCTGGTGGGTCAGGCCGCTCTCGGCATCCGCTGAGTAGACGAGCCAGCCGTGCTTGGCCAGGCCCCCGTCGTGGAACATCCAGTCGACCGCGGCGCGGGCGTGGGACTCCAGGCGGCGGGCGAGAGCCGGGTCGCCGGTCCGGTCGGTGTAGGCGTGCAGGAGCGTGAGGAAGAGCGGAGTGGCATCGACGGCGCCGTAGTACCGCCCGTTCGGAACCTGCCGGAAGTGCGCCAGCTCGCCGTGCCGGATCTCGTGGACGATCCGGCCGGGCTGCTCATGCCGGGCCGGGTCGTACCCGGTCCCCTGAGTGGCAGCCAGCGCGGCGAGGGTCGCGCCGGCCAGCTCCGGCCGGTACGGCAGCGTGAACAGCGAGGTCAGCAGCGAGTCGCGGCCGAAGAGGGTGAGATACCAGGGGATTCCGGCGGCGGGTACGCGCAGCGGCTCCCCGTCCGGTCCGCTCGACGGGACGCGCAGGCCCGCGAGGTCGGCCAGCCCCTGCTCGCAGGTGCGGGCCAGCTCGGTCCAGCCGATGAGGTCCCGGGGCCGCGGGTCGGCGCCGGTGAACGCGGCGTTCTCCGCGGCGATGGCTGCCATGGCCGTGGCGGGGGGCTGGAGCCGCGGGTCCCGCGGACCGGATGCGCGGGCGGTGGCGGGCCCTCCGGATGGCAGCGCACACGCCTGGAGCGTGATCTCCGCGTCGCCGTGGGGAGGCAGCGCCACCTTCCATTCGAGGGTGCGGGCCGTGCCGTCGGCCCGGTGGAGCACGGCCGTGGGGCTGGGCACGGAGGTGATCACGGTGTGCGAGTTCCATGGGGAGACGGCGGCCCCGGGCTCGGTACCCGCCGCGCTCTCGGTACCGGCGGTGGGCGAGGGCGCGGCGCGCTCGTAGCCGAACTCGACGCCGTCGGGCAGGTCGCGGGCGGAGCGCAGGGCCTCCGGCTTCTCGTAGCCGCGATGGTCGGAGCGCAGCTCGAACTGGTCGGCGAAGTCCGCGTCCACGGTCAGCGCGATGTGCGCGGTGACCGGGGTCGGCCGGTTGCTGGTCAGCCGGATGCGCTCGACCAACGAGCCGTCGGCGACCGCCTGTTCGCGGAACACGGTGTACGCGGGCGGCTCCTCGGGGCTGCCGGTCGGGCTGAGCAGCGCCGCCAACGGCCTGTCGGGACCGGCCTGCCCCGCTGCGACGAGGACTTCGGGGGAGGTGCCGTCGACGGTCAGCTGCCACCGGCTGAGGTGGCGCGCGTCGCGGGAGAACAGTCCGTCAGGCGAGGCGCCACGCGCCCCGATGATGTCGCCGGAGTCGGTCACCGCGGCAAAGGTGCCGTCGTGGACGAGGAGGTGGTGTCCGGTCATGTTCGAAGTCCGTATCACAGGGCGCGGCCGGGATCGTGGCGCGCGGCAGCGAGTCCGACGACATCACCGGGGCGGTGGAGGCGGGAAGGGTTCGTCCTGCCTAGCGCTCATCTGAGCATATGGTTTCGCGAATGTGTCCGGCAGGTGAGATCCGTTCGTACGCGGAGCGTGATTCTCGCCACTTTGATAGGGGGCGTGCTCATGTGAGCGTTCAAGATCATCGCTCTGGAGGCTGGTTGAGGCGCGGACACCTCTCCAAGGCGTGGCACTCAGTGCCACCCGGCAATACCTCATTACGTCAAGGCGCAAGAGCTGAAGAAACGGATAAGCCGGTCTTGGCCCCGAGGTGAAATCTGGACAAAGCGGCGTACTGTATTCAGCAACTGAACACAGAATGTGGTACCCCCGAATACCCAAGGATCGCAGGCTCCGTGGTGCGGATCACTTTCGATCTCGCGGCAGCCGAGTGGTTACAGCCGAATGACGGCCGAGTGGACGTACCCAGCCACCTTCGATCTGGGTACGCTCCCCGCCGTCAGGGCAGCCGTCCTCGAGGAGTCGAGATCCCGTGTCGGAAACCAAAGATCCCCACGTATCCCAGCCTGAGCCTCAGAAGTTCGTCTACGACTTCACCGAGGGCAACAAGGACCTCAAGGACCTGCTCGGCGGGAAGGGAGCCAACCTCGCCGAGATGACCAATCTCGGCCTTCCCGTCCCCCCGGGCTTCACGATCACCACCGAGGCCTGCAAGGTCTACCTCGACAGCGGCAGCGAGCCCACCGCGCTGCGCGACGAGGTCACCGCGCACCTCGAGGCCCTCGAGAAGAGGATGGGCAAGAAGCTCGGGCAGCCCGACAATCCGCTGCTGGTGTCCGTGCGCTCCGGTGCGAAGTTCTCCATGCCCGGAATGATGGATACCGTACTGAACATCGGCCTCTCCGACGAGTCCGTGTCCGGGCTCTCCGCACAGGCCGGCGACGACCGGTTCGCCTGGGACTCCTACCGCCGTCTCATCCAGATGTTCGGCAAGACCGTGCTGGGAGTTGACGGCGACTTCTTCGAGGAGGCTCTTGAGGAGGCCAAGCGCGCCAAGGGCGTGGCCGTCGACGTCGACCTCGACGCCGCCGATCTGCGGCAGCTCGTCGAGCAGTTCAAGGCCATCGTGGCCAAGGAGACCGGCCGCGACTTCCCGCAGGACCCGCGCGAGCAGATGGACCTCGCGATCCGGGCGGTCTTCGACTCCTGGAACGGCGAGCGCGCCAAGCTCTACCGCCGCCAGGAGCGCATCCCGCACGACCTCGGCACCGCGGTCAACGTCTGCTCGATGGTCTTCGGCAACCTCGGCCCGGAGTCCGGCACCGGTGTCGCCTTCACCCGTGACCCCGCCAGCGGTCAGCAGGGCGTCTACGGCGACTACTTGCAGAACGCGCAGGGCGAGGATGTCGTCGCCGGCATCCGCAACACCGTGCCGCTCGCCGATCTCGAGCAGATCGACAAGAAGTCGTACGACGAGCTGATGCAGATCATGGAGACGCTCGAGACGCACTACAAGGACCTGTGCGACATCGAGTTCACCATCGAGCGCGGCCGGCTGTGGATGCTGCAGACCCGCGTCGGCAAGCGCACCGCGGGCGCGGCCTTCCGTATCGCCACCCAGCTCGTGGATCAGGGCCTGATCGACGAGGCAGAGGCGCTGCAGCGGGTCAACGGCGCGCAGCTGGCGCAGCTGATGTTCCCGCGCTTCGACGACCAGGTAGCCGAAGGCGGGAAGGTGCGAAGGATCGGCCGTGGCATCGCCGCGTCGCCGGGCGCCGCCGTCGGAAAGGCGGTCTTCGACTCCTACACCGCCGTCAAGTGGTCCCGCTCCGGCGAGAAGGTCATCCTCATTCGCCGCGAAACCAACCCCGACGACCTCAACGGCATGATCGCCGCCGAGGGCATCCTCACTTCGCGCGGCGGCAAGACCTCGCACGCCGCCGTCGTCGCCCGCGGCATGGGTAAGACCTGTGTCTGCGGCGCAGAGGAGCTCGAGGTCGACACCAAGCGGCGGCGGATGACCGCCCCGGGCGGTGTCGTGATCGAGGAGGGCGACCTCATCTCCATCGACGGCTCCAGCGGCCAGGTCTACCTGGGCGAGGTGCCGGTCGTCCCGTCCCCGGTCGTCGAGTACTTCGAGGGCCGGATGCACGCGGGCGCCGAGGACGCCGACGAACTGGTCAAGGCCGTGCACCGGATCATGGCGTACGCGGACCGGGTGCGCCGGCTGCGCGTACGGGCCAACGCCGACAACGCCGAGGACGCCGCCCGCGCCCGCCGGTTCGGCGCGCAGGGCATCGGCCTGTGCCGTACCGAGCACATGTTCCTCGGTGAGCGGCGCGAGCTGGTCGAGCGGCTGATCCTCGCCGACACCGACGCCGAGCGCGACTCCGCCCTCGCCGAGCTGCTGCCGCTCCAGAAGGGCGACTTCGTCGAGCTGTTCGAGGCCATGGACGGGCTGCCCGTCACCATCCGGCTGCTCGACCCGCCGCTGCACGAGTTCCTGCCGGACATCACCGAGCTGTCGGTGCGCGTCGCGCTCGCCGAGTCACGCAAGGACGCCAACGAGAACGACCTGCGGCTGCTGCAGGCCGTGCACCGGCTGCACGAGCAGAACCCGATGCTGGGTCTGCGCGGCGTGCGCCTGGGCCTGGTCATCCCCGGCCTGTTCACCATGCAGGTGCGGGCGATCGCCGAGGCCGCGGCGGAGCGGATCAACGCCAAGGGCGACCCGCGCGCGGAGATCATGATCCCGCTCGTCGGTACGGTTCAGGAGCTGGAGATCGTCCGCGACGACGCGGAGAAGGCCATCGCCGGGGTCCAGAAGGCCACCGGCGTGGAGCTGAAGCTCGCGCTCGGCACGATGATCGAGCTGCCACGGGCCGCGCTGACGGCCGGTCAGATCGCGGAGGCCGCGGAGTTCTTCTCCTTCGGCACCAACGACCTCACCCAGACCGTATGGGGCTTCTCCCGCGACGACGTCGAGGCGAGCTTCTTCACCGCGTACCTGGAGAAGGGCATCTTCGGCGTCAGCCCGTTCGAGACCATCGACAAGGACGGCGTCGGCTCGCTGGTACGCAACGCCGTCCAGGCCGGCCGGGCCACCCGCCCCGACCTCAAGCTCGGCGTCTGCGGTGAGCACGGCGGCGACCCGGAGTCCGTTCACTTCTTCCACGAGGTGGGTCTGGACTACGTCTCCTGCTCGCCGTTCCGGATCCCGGTCGCCCGCCTGGAGGCCGGCCGCGCCGCGGCGCAGAGCTCGGGCAGCGACTCCCGCTGATACGTCGACAAGCGCCTCCGGCGCGGGTGGGGCCTGTCCGGGCTGGCCTGTCCGGGCGCATCTGTGAAGGACAGGCCCCGGCGCCAACCGCCCGCGGGCGCACAGAAAACGGAGCCACCGGACCGGTGCCGAGACCCCCGACCCTCAACTCGGCGCCGGTCCGGCATCACCAAGGGGCGGCACCTTGTGCGGAGGTGCCGCCCCTTCCCCTTGCTGCGCTTGGTACTTGGGGTCATGGACACACAGCAGGGGGCGGCACCTGTGCGCAGGTGCCGCCCCCTGTTCTCGTGCCCGCCGGTCACTCGCCGACCCATCCGGGGGAGGAGCCGCTGTCTCGGGTGGCGAGGCGATTCCGGCGGACGATCAGGAAAAACCCTGGAGTTGTATTCACCTGGGGTTCTCCACGTCTTTTCCTCGAGGCGTCGTGGGCTCTCGTGAAATGCGTCACGCTTTGCTGTTGAAAATCGAATGAAGCAACCGGGCCGCGGTCCGGCGCCTTGGGATTCACCGGACCGCGGACCGCAACCCCCGCCAGGCACAGGGCGGTACCCATCCGCCCGGAAGTCACCTTCACACTGCCCCCACGACAGCTCCCGCGGTGCCTTCCTCGTGCCCGGCGAGGTACAGCATTCCGTTGCCCGTGGATCGCTCGCGACCCGTTTCAACTGTGGCTGAAAGGGCGTGGTGACCGAGGGTGCTGGCGTGCATACTCGATGGCCGGGACAAGGACGGGGGGACACTCGTGGGGGTTTGGTGCTACGCATCCATTTCACCGGTCTCGACCTCGCCCGGGTCCGGATAGCCGCCCGGCCGGACGCACTGTGGGAAACGATCCTCAGCTTTCACCGGCTCCGTGACAAACGGGCAGCCACCGTCTTCGGGGGTTGGCGGTCCCAAACTCGATCCAGGTTGCAAGGGGAAACACGTCTGCTGGCCTCGCTCGTGCCCTCGCGGGGCTATTTCCCCGACTTTCTGACCCCATCCGCCGGGCTGGCCGGCCTGGAACCGGCCCTGGAGGCGCTGCGCGAGACGCCGCTGCGCCGCCTCCGGCACGATCTGGGGCTGCTGGCAGCGGCGCGGCCCCAGCCCGGCTGGGTCCGCTGCCTGGAGGACGGCGACACCGGCGCGCTCAGCCGGCTGATCGGCGCCCTGCGCAGCTACCACCGGGCCGCCATCGCCCCGTACTGGGCACACATCCGGGCGCGGATCGAGGCCGACCGGGCCGTACGCGGACGGGCCCTGCTGGACGGCGGCGCCGACCGGCTGCTGGCCTCGCTGCCGCCCATGATGCGCTGGCGGTCGCCGGTGCTGGAGGTGGACTACCCGGTGGACCGGGATGTGCATCTGGGCGGGCGCGGCCTGCTCCTGCTGCCCTCGTTCTTCTGCCGGGGCACGCCCGTCACCCTGCACAGCCCCGAGTTGACGCCCGTGCTGGTCTACCCGCTGCAGCACCAGCCGGAGTCCGCGCCGCTCGAACCGCTCGCCCCGCCGCGCTCGTGCGCCACCGATGTCTGCTCGCTCGGCAAGCTGGTCGGCCACACCCGCTCGGCCGTGCTGCAGACCATCGGCGGCGGCTGCACCACCAGCGAACTGGCGCGCAGGGTGGGCGTGTCACCGGCCTCCGCCAGCCAGCACGCCAGCGTGCTGCGCGATGCGGGCCTGGTGGTCACGCTGCGGCACGGCAGCGCGGTGCTGCACACGCTCACGCCGCTGGGCGCCGCCCTGCTGCGGGGCGGCACCGCAGCGGCGCCGGTTCTGCCGGGGCTGTCCGAGCAGCCCGGGGTGCTGGAGGAGGTTACGAGCGGAACGGGCCGGTGACCTCGTAGGTGATACCGCCCGAGGAGCTGCCGCTGGTACCGCGCTGGCTGGAGAAGTACAGCCGCGTGCCGTCGGGGGAGAAGGCCGGTCCGGTGATCTCGGAGCTGGACTGGCCGGTGATCCGCAGGAACGGCGCGACGATGTCGTCCGGGGTGATGATGCAGATCTCCATGTTGCCGCCGTCCTCGGCGACGAACAGGTCGCCGGAGGAGGAGCCGGTGACGTTGTCCACGCCGGTCAGCGGGGCGGGGCCGGGGTTGACGAGGTTGTCGTCGTAGGCCAGCTCGTAGGTGCTGTTCAGGAGGTTGAGCTGCCAGACCCGGTTGTCACCCTTGGTGGTGAACCAGACGGTGTCGTTGGCGTAGTGACAGCCCTCGCCGCCGTTGAACTTCTTCGAGCCGGAGACCTGGTTGCGGGTCGCGGTGGGGGAGCCGTCGGGGTCGGGCACGGTCGCCCAGGTGAAGGAGCCCGAGGTACCGGTCCCGGCGACCAGGACCTGGAGGGTGCCGGAGGACAGATTGCCCCAGGTGCCCGGGATGAAGCGGTAGAAGCAGCCGCTGGTCTCGTCCTCGGTCATGTAGACGACCTGGCGCACCGGGTCGGCGGCGGCCGCCTCGTGCTTGAACTTGCCCATGGCGTCGCGGCGGATCGCGGCGTTCACGCCCCACGGGTCGGTCTCGTAGACGAAGCCGAGGGACACCTCCTCGCAGGAGAGCCAGGTGTTCCACGGGGTGGCGCCGCCCGCGCAGTTCTGGCGGGTGTTCGACAGGATCTGGTAGGCGCTGGTGACGGTGCCGGAGGAGTTGAACTTGACGGCACTGACTTTGCCGCCGGGGTTGACCTCGGAGTTGGAGACGTAGATCCAGCCGGTGCCGTCGGCGAAGCAGGCACCGCCGTCAGGGGCGTTGTGCCAGGTGTACGAGGTGCCGGAGACCACCTGGCCGGACCGGGCTATCACTCTGCTGCTGAAACCGCTCGGCAGCTGGATGCCGTTGGCGTCGGCGGCGCCCAGCGCGCCGTAGGGGCCAGGGCCGTTCTGGGCCGGGGCCGCGTAGGCGGCGCCGTGCATGAGGGTGCCGCCGAAGGCTGCGGCCGAGGTGCCGATGACTGCTCCGCGCAGGAAGGTGCGACGTTCCACTGTCACTCCATGAAAGGTCCGTGGCCTCTCCGCTGCCCGTTGGCAGCAGAGTCGCGCCCTCGGACGGTAGGAGTGGGGAATTGACGCGACTTCAACGAATGAGAAAGGGA
The DNA here is from genome assembly GCF_054963655.1 of Streptomyces sp. HSS9-12. Lineage (NCBI taxonomy): Bacteria > Bacillati > Actinomycetota > Actinomycetes > Kitasatosporales > Streptomycetaceae > Streptomyces > Streptomyces sp. HSS9-12. Next base: position 47,092 of record NZ_JBUEGC010000018.1, read on the forward strand.
AGTCAACGAATGGCAAAGCACTGGGCGGTGGGTTTTGGCCCAAGCCTGGCCGAGCTGCGCCGCAATCGGGTCATCGCCGGGGATCAGCCCGTGCGGTGCGGCTCCAACGCGTCGTACGTCACGCCCGTCAGCCGCTCGGACGCGCCCCACAGCCGCTCGCTCGCCCGGTCGTCGCGCGTCCACGGAGCCCGCCACGAGCGCGTCGGCGCACCCCGCCAGTTCTGCAGCCGCGGACCCGTGAAGGAGTCGGGCCCGACCCCGGGCGCCGTGGCCGCGTACAGGCTTGGCAGCGCGCCGGCGTCCGCGGACTGGGCCAGTAGCCGGCCCGCGAGGTCCACGATCTGCTCGGCGACCCGACGCCCCTCCATGCGCACACCCGCGGTCTGCAGATTCGTGGCGGCGTAGCCGGGCTGCGCGGCCGCGGCCACCACATCGGAGCCGATGCGCGCCAGGCGCCGCGCCAGCTCGTGGATGAAGAGCAGGTTGGCGGTCTTGGACCGGGCGTACGCCAGCCAGCGGCCGTAGTGGCGCTCGCTGTTGAGGTCGCGCAGGTCGATGTTGGCCATGGCGTGCAGGCCGCTGGAGACGCTCACCACCCGCGCGCCCGGAGTGCTGATCAGCTTCGGCAGCAGCAGCCCGGTCAGCGCGAAGTGGCCGAGGTGGTTGACGCCGAACTGCATCTCGAAGCCGTCGATCGTCCGCCGCTGCGGCAGTGCCATGACACCCGCGTTGTTGATCAGCAGATCGAGCCGGTCGCGGCTGTAGGCACGGGCGAAGTTCCGTACGGAGGACAGGTCCGCCAGGTCCAGGGGCGCGAACCAGACATCCGCGTCGGGTACTTCGCGCCTGAGATTGGCCTCGGCTTCCTTGCCGCGCATCTCGTTCCGGCACGCCAGCACCACATGTGCGCCGCGCCGGGCCAGCTCACGGGCGGTGGCGTAGCCGATGCCGCTGTTGGCACCGGTGACCACCGCTGTCCGCCCGCTCTGGTCGGGGATGTCGCTCGCGGTCCAGCCCTTCATGCCTGCCGCTCCTCGCCTTCTTCGGGCCTCGTCGGAGGAGGTGTGCCCGGGGAAGTCCCCGAGATGTTACCCGTGAGTCAGCCTAGGCGCGGCAGGCCGCGGAAGCGAGGGGGGACACCGAGGCTTCAGCTGGTCCGGACGCTGTAGGCGGGCACCCGCTCGGACTCGTCGTCCAGACAGCGCCCGGTGGCCAGATCGAAGCGCTGCTTGAGCAGCGGCGAGGCGACGAACGGGTGGCCGTCCCGGGAGCCGAGCAGCCCCCGGGAGAGGACATACGCGCCGGTGAACGGGTCCCGGTTGCCGATGGCGTAGATACCGCCGGAGCGGTCCAGGAACAGCGCCACCTGACTGCCGTCCGCCAGCAGCGCCGCGACGCCGCGCCCGGGCGTGAGGTCGGCCAGATCGCATACGGCGAACCAGTCCCGGCCGACGAGAACTTCGACCCTGACGGTGGTCTGTGCGGGGGCGAGGGTTTCGGGGGCGAGCGTCATCAGGCGGGGCTCCCTTCGAGCGTACGGACGGGCAGGGCGGGGCCGGAGAGCAAGGTGAGGTCCGGCTTGACCTGGTCGCGCTCGGGCACGAACCTCACCGACGGGTCGGGAGTGCCGGGCGCGTTGACGAAGGAGACGAAGCGGGCGAGCTTCTCCGGGTCGTTGACGGTCTCGGACCACTCGTCGCGGTAGTTGGCGACGTGGTCGGCCATCAGCTGCTCCAGCTCGGCGCAGATGCCGAGCGAGTCCTCGACGACGACCTCACGTACGTGGTCCAGGCCGCCCTCGATCCGCTCCAGCCAGGTGGAGGTGCGCTCCAGCCGCTCCGCGGTGCGGATGTAGAACATCAGGAACCGGTCGATCAGCCGGATCAGCTCTTCGTCGGACAGGTCCTGGGCCAGCAGGTCGGCGTGGCGCGGGGTGGCGCCGCCGTTGCCGCCGACGTACAGATTCCAGCCGTTGGCGGTGGCGATGACGCCGAAGTCCTTGCTCTGCGCCTCCGCGCACTCGCGCTGGCAGCCGGAGACCGCCGACTTCAGCTTGTGCGGAGAGCGCAGACCCCGGTAGCGCAGCTCCAGGTCGATGGCCATCCGGACCGAGTCCTGCACGCCGTAGCGGCACCAGGTCTCGCCCACGCACGACTTCACCGTGCGCAGCGCCTTGCCGTACGCATGCCCGGATTCGAAGCCTGCCTCCACCAGCCGCGCCCAGATCATCGGCAGCTGGTCCACGCGGGCGCCGAACAGGTCGATCCGCTGACCACCGGTGATCTTGGTGTAGAGCCCGAAGTCCCGGGCGACCTCGCCGATCACGATCAGCTTCTCGGGCGTGATCTCGCCGCCCGGGATGCGCGGTACGACGGAGTACGAGCCGTTCTTCTGGAGGTTGGCCAGGAAGTGGTCGTTGGTGTCCTGCAGCGAGGCCTGCTCGCCGTCCAGCACGTAGCCCGAGGCGCCGATGGTCGGCGCGAGCGAGGCGATGATCGAACCCACGGCCGGCTTGCAGACCTCACAGCCGTCGCCGCCGCGCGCCCCCTCCCGGCCGTATCTGTCCAGCAACTCCTGGTACGAGGTGATATGCATGGCGAGCACGATCTCGTACAGCTCCTGGCGGGTGTGGGCGAAGCAGCCGCACAGGCCCTTGTCCACCTCGACGCCGCCGGCCTCCAACTCGGCGTTGACGAGCTGACCCAGCACCCTCACACAGGAGCCGCAGCCCGTGCCCGCCTTGGTGCACTTCTTCACGGCGGGCACGTCGGTGCAGCTGTGCTCGGTGACCGCGGCGCGGATGCTGCCCTTGGCGACGTTGTGGCAGGAGCAGATGACCGCCTCGTCGGGGAGCGCGGAGGGGCCGATGGCGGCGGGCGCGCCGAGCCCGGCGGGCAGCACCAGCTGCTCCGGCTGGACCGGCGGAACGGTGCCGGTCAGCGGGCGCAGCGTGCCGTACGCGTCGGCGTCGCCGACCAGGACACCGCCGAGCAGCGTGCCGTCGGAGCCGACGACCAGCTTCTTGTAAACGCCGGAGCGCGAGTCGGCGTAGACGACGTCGAGGCTGCCCTCGGCGGTGCCGTGCGCGTCGCCGAAGGAGGCGACGTCCACGCCGAGCAGCTTGAGCTTGGTGGAGGTGTCGGCGCCGGTGAACGACGCGCTTCCGCCCGCGATGTGGGCCGCGGCCGTCTCGGCCATCTCGTAGCCGGGGGCGACCAGACCGTAGACCCGGCCGTCGGCGGCCAGCGCGCACTCCCCGATCGCGTACACCGCCGGGTCGGAGGTGCGGCACTGTTCATCGACGGCGATGCCGCCGCGCTCGCCGACCGTCAGGCCGCAGTCGCGGGCGAGCTGGTCCCGGGGGCGTACGCCCGCCGAGAAGACGACGAGGTCGGTCGCGAGCGAGGAGCCGTCGGACAGGGCCATGCCCGCGACCGCCCCGTCGCCGTCTGTGGTGATCTCCTGGGTGCCGACGCCCGTATGGACGGTCAGGCCCATGTTCTCGATGGTCCGGCACAGCGCGGCGCCGCCGCCCTCGTCGACCTGGACGGGCATCAGCCGCGGGGCGAACTCGACGACGTGCGTCTCCAGTCCGAGGCCCTTGAGCGCACCGGCCGCCTCCAGCCCGAGCAGCCCGCCGCCGACCACCGCGCCGACCTTCGCGCCCTTGGCGTACTCCTCGATCGCGAGGAGGTCCTCGATGGTGCGGTAGACGAAGCAGCCGGTGGAGTCCTTGCCGGGAACCGGCGGCACGAAGGGGTACGAGCCGGTGGCCAGCACCAGCGTGTCGTACGCGATGGTCACCCCGGCGCGCGAGGTGACCGTACGCGCCTCGCGGTCGATGCTCTGCGCCGGGTCGCCCAGGCGCAGTTCGATGCCGTACCGCTCCATGAAGCCCTCGTCCACCAGGGAGAGCCCTTCCGGCGTCGTACCGGAGAAGTACGAGGTCAGCCGGACGCGGTCGTACGCGGGGCGGGGCTCCTCGCACAGCACGACCACCCGGGCGCGCTCGGCGCCCCTCTCCTCGGTGAGGACGCCTCGGTCCGCGAGCGCCTCCAGGAATCGCTGGCCGACCATCCCGTGGCCGATCAGCACGATCGTCGGAGTGGACGTAGACATCCTCAGGAGCCTCCATCGTTGGTGAGCAGGTGGAGCAGGGGTGCGGAGGGCAGCGGCTCGTCGCCCTCCCAGGTCCTGGCGAGCGCGCCGACGGTGCCGAGATCGCCGAGAAGGATGCCGCCCACGAGCCGGTCGCCGCGGACGACGACCTTGCGGTATGCCCCGCGGGTGGCATCGGAGAGATGAATGACGTCGTCCCCCGGCGCGGGGGAGGTCTCGCCGAACGCGGCGAGGTCGAGGGCGCTGTGGGCCCCCTGCGGCGCCGGGGGGCCGGCCAGGGTCAGCCGGGTCAGCGCCCGGGAGCCGGTGTAGCGGTGCGCGCCGTCCTCCGGGGTGCGGGCGCGGCCGAGGAGGACCCGGGCCAGCAGGTCGGCCTGCTCCAGCGCGGGGCCGGCCAGCCCGTACAGCACGCCGTCGTGCTCGGCGCAGTCGCCGATGGCGTGGACGGCCGGGTCGGAGGTACGCAGCTCGTCGTCCACGACGATGCCGCGGGCGACCTTCAGCCCGGCCGCCTGGGCGAGTCCGACGCGCGGCCGGACGCCGCAGGCGATGACGACCAGCTCGGCGTCCAGCCGGAAGCCGTCCCCCAGCTCGACCGCCGAAACGATCCGGCCCGGCCCGGTGCACAGCCCGCGTACCCGGCACTCGGTGTGCACCTCGACGCCCAGGGCCGTCATGTGGTCGCTCAGCAGCCGGGACGCGCCGGCGTCCAGCTGGCGCTCCATGAGGTGCTCGCCCTGGTGCGCGAGCACCACCTGCGCGCCCCTGCGGGCCAGCGCCCGCGCGGCCGAGACCCCCAGCAGACCGCCGCCGATCACCACGGCCCGTACGCCCGTCTGTACCGCATCGGCCAGGGTGAGGCAGTCGTCCATGGTGCGAAAGGCGTGTACGCCCCCGGGCAGGTCGTGGCCGTCCGGCTCGAACAGGCCGCGCAGCGCGGGCAGCACCGGGTTCGACCCGGTGGCCAGCACCAGCGAGTCGTACGGCACCCGCTGCCCGTCGTCGCACAGCACCTCCCCGGCCGCGCGGTCGACGCGTACGGCCCGTACGCCGTGCAGCCAGCGGGCCCCCGCGGCCGCGGGCAGGGTGACGACCTCGGGGGAGTACCGGCCGGCGAGGACTTCCGCCAGCAGCACCCGGTTGTACGGGGCGTGTGGCTCCTCGCCGATGACGGTCACGTCCAGACCGTCGGCCTCCGCGGCGTAACCGGCCAGCTGCTGCACGAGGCGAGCACCGGCCATGCCGCCGCCGACCACCGCGATGCGGTGGCCGGTGCGACCGGAGCGGGCGTTCTGCATGGGAGCCATGTCCGGAAGAGTGCGATGCGCTCGTTACCCGCCCGCATCACCTCTGTTTCCCGCGCGCAACGCTGCCCTCAGCGGGGCGACCTCGCCGCTGTGAGCCCGTGGCGGTGTGGGCGGGGTCACGTGCGCACTCGCGTTTGGCCGCCTCGGGCTTCGGCTCGGCGTTCTTGGCTCAGATACGGGGCTCCTCGCCGAGGTAGACCTCGCCGAAGGCCGTGGCCGCGGCCCGCGACTCCAGCAGGCGCCGCAGCCGGGCCTCCGCCGCCCCCGCCCGGAACCGGTTCCCGGACGACGCCCCGTGGAACACCTCCGCCAGCCACTGGGAGAACTCCTGGTACTCCCAGGCGCGCCGCAGACACGCATCCGAGTACCCCGCGAGGCCGCTGCCGTCGCCCTGGTAGTGCCGTTTCAGCGCGTCGGCGAGCAGCAGCGCGTCGTACAGCGCGAGGTTCATGCCCTTGGCCGCGATCGGCGCGATGAGGTGTGCCGAGTCGCCGGCCAGGTACAGCCGCCCGTACGCCATCGGCTCGACGACGTAGTTGTGCATCTCCAGGACCCGCTTCTCGATCAGCGGGCCCTCGGTCAGCGGCGGGGCTCCGGCGACCGCCAGCCGGGTGCGCAGCTCCTCCCATACGCGCTCGTGCCCCCAGTTCTCCGGGTCGTCTCCCGGCGCGCACTCCAGGTAGTAGCGAGTGACCTGCGGGGTGCGGGCCATATGCGCGGCGAAACCGTGTGAGTGGATGCCGAACACCACGCCGTCGGCGGACGGCGGTGCCTCGGCGAGCAGGGCGAGCCAGCCGACGCCGTGATGGTGGCGCGACACCAGGGTGTGTTCCTCGGGGATGGCGGCGCGTGTCACGCCGCGCGCGCCGTCGCAGCCCGCGATGAAGTCGCATGCGATCCGGTGCCGGGCACCGGTCTCCGGGTCGGTGTACGACACGGCGGGCTGCTCGCTGCCACCCTCGATGTCGTGCAGCTCGACATCCCGTACGCCGAAGCGCACGTCACCGCCGGACTCGTCCGCGTACGAGGCGACGAGATCGGTCACCAACTGCGGCTGCGGGTAGACGAAGTGGCGCATTCCGGTCGCCTTGCCCGGCCGCACCACATGCCGTTCCCCGGCGATGCGGAACTCGAACTCGGCCTGGATCTGGGCGCGTTCCAGCAGCCGGTCGGCGAGCCCGTGCCGCGCGAGCGCCCGTACCGCCCACTCCTCCATGAATCCGGCGCGCGGCCGCTGCTCGATGAACTCCCGGCTCTCCGCCTCCAGGAGCACACAGTCAACCCCGGCATCGAGCAGCAGATTCGCGAGCGTGAGCCCGGCCGGACCGGCGCCGACGATGACGATGGAGGTGCGGGAGATGACGGGGGAGGAGTCGGGCACGTCGGGGGTTCCCTTCGAGGCGGGTGGGGGCAGAAGATTTGCGAGGCAGTATGGCCTCCCGTCCCGGGATCCCGGCAGATGGTCTCCGCCCGCATCGCGCGGGCCCCGATCGGTAGCTGTCTGATACAACGTCAGCCTCAGAAATTCCTCAACTCTTTCCGGGTTTGCTTCACCATCGGCGCAATGTTCTTAGGCTCCTGATCATGACTGCCGCTCCCGCCCGAGCCATCCGAATACCCGATGCGGCGAAAGCGTCCGCTGCCGCCGCCCTCGCCTCGCTCACGGCACCCGGAGACGCCCTCCCGGACACCACCGTCGATGGCGCCGGTGCCGACGGCACGGCACTCACCAAGACCGACATCGCGATGCTCTGGACGCTCCCCGACGGGCACACCGGGCTCCGCTACGGACCGGGCCGGATCACTGGCCTCACTCACTGGGCCGACGCCGCGCTGGAACGGTTCGAGGAGTGCCTGGCCGGCCTCGAAGGAACGGAAGTCCTGGTCGAGGGCGGCGGCTTCCACATCTTCGACAACCGCCGTGTCCTCCACCGGCGCGTCCCGTTCGAACCCGCCGTCCCCGGCCACGCCCGCTGGCTGCGCCGCTGCTACGCCAAGGCGCCGACCGCGCCGCCCCCGGCCACGCCCGCTGGCTGCGCCGCTGCTACGCCAAGGCGCCAACCAGCTGATACCTGAAGACCGAGATGTACGACATACCCCTGACGACGCTTCTTCTGCTCTGCTTCGCCGCGGCCGCCGCGGGCTGGGTCGACGCGGTGGTGGGCGGTGGCGGCCTGATCCAGCTCCCGGCGCTGCTGGTCGGCCTGCCGCACGTGGCTCCCGTGTACGTCCTCGGCACGGCCAAGGCGGTATCGGTCGTCGGCACTTCCGCGGCGGCGGTCACGTACACCCGTAGGGCGCCGGTCGACGTACGGACCGCCGTCCGCATCGGGCTCGCCGCGGTCGGGGGCGCGCTGGCGGGGGCGTCCTTCGCGGCGGGCATCGACAGCGGTGTCCTGCGGCCCCTGATCATGGTCGTTTTGCTGGGCGTGCTGGCGTTCATCCTGCTTCGGCCGGCGTTCGGTACAGCCCCGGCGCCGGGGCCGGTGGGCCCTCGGCGCATGCTGGCCGCGGTCCTCGTCGCGGGTATCGGCATCGGCTTCTACGACGGCCTGATCGGCCCTGGCACGGGGACGTTCCTCGTCATCGCCCTCGCGGCGATCCTGCACATGGATCTGGTGACGGCCTCGGCGACGACCAAGGTGGTGAACGTCTGCACCAACCTGGGCGCGCTGGTCACCTTCTCCCTCCACGGGACGGTGCTGTGGCGCCTGGCGGCGCTCATGGCCGTGTTCAACCTCGCGGGGGGCATGACGGGTGCGCGGATGGCTCTGAAGCGGGGAAGCGGGTTCGTGCGCGGGGTGCTGGTGGTTGTTGTGGTGGGGCTGGTGTGCAAGTTGGCGTACGACCAGTGGGGGGCGTGACGGCCCTGTCTGTGGCTGGGGTTGGGCCCGTCTCTCCCTCCGTCATCCGCCCGGGAGGGCCGCGCGGGCAGTGCGCAGCGCGCGGACGACGGAGGGAGAGACGGGCGGGAGCGGCGCGCCAGGGAGCGGGCCGCTCCAGGGGGCTCAGGGGTGGCGTGCGTGCTTGCTGGGTCCGTCGACGAGCGTCGTGGGGCGGGGTGGCATGGCGTCCTGTGTTCGGAGTGCTTGACGAAGGGCATGCGGTTGGTCAAGTAATCGTGGGACACATGTGCGTGCTTGCTGGGTCCGTCGACGAGGGTCGTGGGGCGGGGTGGCATGGCGTCCTGTGTTCGGAGTGCTTGACGAAGGGCATGCGGTTGGTCAAGTAATCGCGGGACACATGTGCGTGCTTGCTGGGTCCGTCGACGAGGGTCGTGGGGGCGGGGTGGCGTGGCGCCCTGTGTTCGGAGTGCTTGACGAAGGGCATGCGGTTGGTCAAGTAATCGCGGGACACATGTGCGTGCTTGCTGGGTCCGTCGACGAGGGTCGTGGGGGCGGGGTGGCATGGCGCCCTGTGTTCGGAGTGCTTGACGAAGGGCATGCGATCGGTCAAGTAATCGTGGAACACGTGCCGGGTCGGCTGTCAGTCACTCCGCCCCGAGGAATCACGGGAACAAATGCCCGTCGGTGGGTGGCCCCGGTGGGCGTCCCACTCGTGGGACAGGATCGACATCACCAATTCGTTGAGCCGGACGCCGTGGCGCAACTGGACCTGCCGTCGCACTTCTTCCTCAACGAAGCCGACCTGCTGGCAGCCGTTATTGGCTCGATGAGTCAGCCGCGCGCGGGTAGGGCGCGCGCCCGCGGCAGCATGGCACTGCGGCTGGATCCAGCATCCGAACCGCGGAGTGATCCGTAAGAGAGACATTCGACCTCCACCGGAGCGCGTCCGGTTGGCCCGTGTATCTGGCTCTCAGAACCGCGTGAACCGGCGAAAGGGTGCACGGAATCGTCCGTGCACCCTCCACCTGGGCCGTTGCGCGTCAGCAGTAGAGGTTGCCTCCCGGGCTGACGCCGAGGATCTGCGTGAACTGCTGGTACTTGCTCACCCGGCTCTGGACCTGCGCCGGGTTCCTGCCGTCGCATTCCAGGCTGCCGTTGATACTGCGGATCGTCTGGCCGAAGCCCGCGCTGTTGACCATCGCGTTGTGCGGGGTCATCGTGCCCGGACCGCTCTGGGTGTTCCAGTACCACAGGCCCGTCTTCCAGGCGACGGCCGCGTCCCTCTCCACCCGGTACGGGTCATGGAGCAGGTCGATGCCCAGGGCATCCCCCGCGGCCTTGTAGTTGAAGTTCCAGCTGAGCTGGATCGGGCCGCGCCCGTAGTACGCCGCCTGGCCGGCGGGGCACCCGTAGGGCTGCCCGGCGTCGCAGTAATGGGGGTAGTTCGCCGTGTTCTGCTCGACGACGTGGACCAGACCGCCGGTCTCGTGGGAGACGTTCGCGAGGAAGGCCGCGGCCTCCTGCTTCTTCACCGTGTCGCTGCCGGTGTTGGCGAAGGCGGGGTACGCACTCAGGGCCGCCTTCAGACCGCTGTAGGTGTAGAAGGGATTCCGGCTCGGGAACATCTGGTTGAACTGGGCCTCGCTGACGACAAATCCGGTCGGGTTCGTACCACCACCACCACCACCGCCTCCGCCGGAGCTGCCGCCGCAGGAGCCCTGGTCGGACCAGACCTGCGAGCTGCTGCTCGGGGTCTCGTTCTGGGTCCACCACTTGGCCAGCCAGTTGTGGTTGTTGTACGAGACGGTGGAGCCGCCGTTGTACGCCGTGCCGGCGTTCCAGGGCGCCGCGCAGGTGACGGCGGAAGCGGATGATGCCGGTACGAACATCGCGAGTGCTCCGGCCATGACCGCGGCGGCAATCAGCGCGACGGTGCGCATTCTTCTGGGCACGTAACTACTCCTTCGTGCGGCACGGCCGCACCAGAGGGACAGGCAGCTCCGCCCTTGCTGCCGAGGGGGGTTGGGAGCACTCAAGCTCGAATGGTCTGCACCTGTCAAGGTATAGACCAAGGTGTGGCTCAAAGCCTCCGACCGCGGGCGGAACGACGTACGGTTCACGAGGGGACTTGCGCCCCGGGCGGCGGTTGACCGCCTTGACTCAGTGGCGTGCACGCCGTGTTCCCAGCCTTCGGGCTACCTGAGTAGGGGTCGGCGCGAGCGGTCCGCACAACCCTCCGCCCTCCCCAACTGACTGGTCCGCCGGACTCTGCGTCACCTGCATGATTGTGGCTGGCGGTTACGGGGCCATCGGTGGATTCCTGGACGACCTTGCCCCGGGTGAACCGCCGCTGATACGGCAGGCGCTGCGCGTTGATCGCGTCCCTCTCTGGACGTCTAAAGGGATCCGGCTGGGCCGGTGCCGGCGACCTCCTCCGGGCGGAGCAGGGCGGCGAGCCGGTCGGGCGGGAGAAGGCCCTTCTCCAGGACGAGTTCGGCGACTCCGCGGCCGGTGGCGAGGGCTTCCTTGGCGATGCCGGTGGCTGCGGTGTAGCCGATGTGCGGGTTGAGTGCGGTGACGAGACCGATGGAGTTCTCCACCGTCGCGCGCAGCGTCTCGGTGTTGGCCGTGATGCCGGACACGCACTGCCGCGCGAGCGTGAGGCACGCGGCCCGCAGATGGGTGATGCTCTCCGAGAGCGAGTGCAGGATGATCGGTTCGAAGGCGTTGAGCTGGAGCTGTCCTGCCTCGGCGGCCATGGTGATGGTGACGTCGTTGCCGATGACCTCGAAGGCGACCTGGTTGACGACCTCGGGGATCACCGGATTGACCTTGCCGGGCATGATGCTCGAACCCGCCTGTACCGGAGGCAGGTTGATCTCAGCGAGGCCGGCGCGCGGCCCGGAGGAGAGCAGGCGCAGGTCGTTGCAGCTCTTGGAGAGCTTCACGGCGATGCGCTTGAGCACGCCGGACAGGTGGACGAAGGCGCCGCAGTCCTGGGTGGCCTCAACGAGGTTGGCGGCGGTCACCAGCGGCAGGCCTGTGATGTCGGCGAGGTGCCGGCGGGCGGCTTCGGCGTAACCCGCGGGGGCGTTGAGGCCGGTGCCGATCGCGGTCGCCCCGAGGTTGATCTCGTGGATCAGTTCCATGGATTCCGCCAGGCGGCTGCGGTCCTCCTCCAGCATCACCGCGTACGCCGAGAACTCCTGGCCGAGGGTCATGGGCACGGCGTCCTGGAGCTGGGTGCGGCCCATCTTGAGGACGTCGCGGAACTCGAGGGCCTTCGCGGCGAAGGCCTCCTGCAGCAGGGCCATGGCCTTCAGCAGGTCCCGTACGGCGAAGACCGTGGCGACCTTGAGGGCCGTCGGGTAGACGTCGTTGGTGGACTGGCTGAGGTTGACGTCCTCGTTCGGGTGCAGATGGCGGTAGTCGCCCTTGGCGTGGCCCAGGATCTCCAACGCGCGGTTGGCGATCACCTCGTTGGCGTTCATGTTCGTCGAGGTCCCGGCGCCGCCCTGGATCACATCGACGACGAACTGGTCGTGCAGCCGGCCGTCCCGGATCTCCCGGCAGGCCGCGGCGATCGCCGACGCCTTCTCGGGGGCGAGCAGTCCGAGGTTCTCGTTGGCGCGGGCCGCTGCCTCCTTGACCGCGGCCAGGGCGTCGATCAGATGCGGGTACGCGGATATCGCCGTACCGGTGATGGGGAAGTTCTCCACGGCGCGCAGGGTGTGGATGCCCCAGTACGCGTCGGCGGGCACGTCCCGGTCGCCGAGCAGGTCGTGTTCGCGGCGGTGGCCGGCAGTCATGGCGCAGCGTTTCCTTCGTGAGGTGTGGTGCGGGCTGGTCCCGTCGGACAGAGGGCAGAAAGCGCGTCACGCCGGGGCCGCGTCGAGCGCGAGCGGGCCGGCGGCCTGCAAGCTGCCGACGGTCGTGTCACCGCCGATGACGGGGGTACGGGCGAACTCGGCGAGGACCGCCGCGTCGACCCCACAGCGGGCGAGGGCCGCCGCGGTGACCGGCATCCGGGCCCGGTCGGCCCCATCGGCGATCTTCACGCCCACGGCCCGCCCGTCCGGCAGCGCCGCGACCTGCACGCCTTCGAAACCGTCCTTGGCGAGCAGGCCCGGCACCGCGCGCATCAGCCGGGCGACGTCCCGCCCGGTGCCGGAGGCCATCTCCGGGTGTTCGCGCATGGCCTGCGCTACCCGGGCTTCAGCCGTGCCCGGCGCGGCCGCTGCCAGTTGGGCGACGGCCCGGGTGAGCCCGTGCAGGGATACGACTCCGATGACGCCTCCGCGCACCACATGGGCGAGCGGGACATGGACCGGTACCCGGATCGCGGGCGGCTCCCCCGGAATACGTCCGGTGGAGCCGCCCTGCACGACGGTGCTGCTCATACCCAGCGCTCGTCCTCGGTGCGCTCCGCCTCCGCGGCGGCCCGTACGGCGCCGACCCGGCGGCGTACCAGGAACCAGCCGACGACCAGCGCCGCCGCGACCGCGGGGAGGGACATGACGGTGATCCGCCCGGGTCCGCCGTCGGCCCACATCAGGCCCAGCACGGAAACCAGGAAGGCCAGCGTGGCGATCTGGGTCCAGGGCGAGCCGGGGAGCCGGTACCCGGGGCGTACGGCCTGGCCCGCGCGGGCCTTCCGCCAGAACAGCAGATGACAGATCATGATCATGGACCAGGTGCTCAGGATGCCGATCGCGGCGAAGTTCAGCACGATCTCGAACGCCTGGCTCGGCACCACGTAGTTGAGGCCCACGCCCAGCACACAGATGGACGAGGTGAGCAGGATGCCCCCGTACGGGACGTGGCTCCGGCTCATGACACCGGTGAACTTGGGCGCCGATCCGGACATCGCCATGGAGCGCAGGATGCGTCCGGTGGAGTAGAGCCCGGAGTTGAGGCTGGACATCGCGGCGGTGAGGACGACCAGGTTCATCACGCCGCCCGCCGCGGGCACCCCGATGTTGGACAGTACGGTCACGAAGGGGCTCTCCCCGGCCGAGTACGCGTTCCAGGGCAGCAGCATCGCCAGCAGCACCACCGAGCCCACGTAGAACAGGGCCACGCGCCACATGATGGAGTTGATCGCCTTGGGCATGATCTTCTCCGGCTCGCTGGTCTCGCCCGCCGTGACACCGACCAGCTCGACCGAGGCGTACGCGAAGACGACACCCTGGATGACCAGCAGCATAGGGAGCATCCCGTTGGGGAAGATGCCGCCGTTGTCGGTGATCAGGGGCGGCCCAGGGGCGTGGCCGTCGACGGGGTGCCGGGTGACCAGCAGGAAGATGCCGATCGCCATGAAGCAGACCAGCGCCGCGACCTTGATGATCGCGAACCAGAACTCGAGCTCGCCGAAGATCTTCACGGAGATCAGATTCACGGTCAGCACGACCGCGAGCGCGATCAGGGCGATCACCCACTGCGGGATGTCGGTGAACATGCCCCAGTAGTGGGTGTAGGTCGCCACCGCCGTGATGTCGGCGATTCCGGTGGTCGCCCAGTTCAGGAAGTACATCCAGCCGGCGACGAACGCACCCTTCTCGCCGAGGAATTCACGGGCGTAGGAGACGAACGCCCCGGAGGAGGGGCGGTGCAGGACGAGTTCACCCAGGGCCCGCACCACGAGGAAGGCGAAGGCGCCGCAGACCGCGTACGCCAGGGCGAGGGACGGCCCGGCGCCGGCGAGCCGGCCTCCCGCGCCGAGGAACAGCCCGGTGCCGATGGCGCCGCCGATGGCGATCATGTTGACGTGCCGGGACTTCAGGGACTTGCTGTATCCGGCGTCGCCGGCATCGACATGTTCGGCGGCTCGCTGCTGCCGTTCCGCGTGCTGGAGGGTTTGCTCGCTCACGCCTGGTTTCCGCCTTCCGTAAGGGGGTCGGTGCGGTGGGGGCGCACGATCGAGTCGAGAGTCATCTCGACCCGTTCGAGGTGGTGCTTCATGGCTTCCACGGCGTCGTGCTCGGAGCAGTCGATGAGCGCTTCGACGATCGCCCGGTGTTCGCGGTTGGACTGCTCGCGCCGTCCACCGAGTTCGTTGAGGAATGCGGACTGACGGGCCAGGGCGTCCCGGATCTCCTCGATGACCCTGCGGAAGACAGGGTTCTGCGCCGCCTGGGCAACGGCGAGATGGAAGAGGGTGTCCATCGCCACCCAGGCGGTGGTGTCGGTCTCCTGCTCCATCCGGTCCAGCAGATGGGAGAGGTGGTCGAGGTCCTCGGGAGTACGGCGCAGGGCCGCGTACCCGGCCACCGGGATCTCCACGTGGCGGCGTACCTCGAGCAGGTCGCTGGCCGCGTAGTCGCCGAAGGTCGGGTCCTCCACCGGACCGCTGGAGACGACGAAGGTGCCCTTTCCGGTGCGGGAGACCGTCAGGCCCATCGTCTGCAGGGCGCGCAGGGCCTCGCGGAGGACGGGCCTGCTCACCTCCAGGCGACGGCAGAGCTCCGCCTCGGAGGGCAGCTTCTCGCCGATCGCGTACTCGCCCCGCTCGATGGCACCGCGCAGATGGGTCAGCACCGCTTCCATGGCGCTGATCCGCTTGGGTGCGCCGCCAGAGCTTGTCTGGCTGTCAGACAGGTTCACGCCGGAGATCCTGGAATGCGCCGGGGATGGCTGTCAAGGGTTGGCAACCCCGCATTCAGAAACCCTCACCCCGCGGTACACGCGGCTCAGGGGTGCGGACATACGGGTGCTCCCCCCGTATGCTCGCCGCTCGCCGGGGCGTGGGGGAGCCGACTCGACGTCCCTTCCGACGAGGCAGAGGAGCAGCCGTGGCCGAGTTCCTGACCGTACTGACCACAACGGACAGCGCCGAGAAGGCAGACGCGCTGGCGCGGGGCGCCGTGGACGCGCGCGTGGCGGCCTGCGCGCAGATCGGCGCGCCGATCACGTCCGTCTACCGGTGGAAGGGGGCGGTCGAGACGGCGCAGGAGTGGCAGGTGCTGTTCAAGACGAGCGCGGACCGGTACGCGGCGCTGGAGTCGTACATCAAGGGAGCGCACGACTACGAGACCCCGGAGATCATCGCGACACCGGTGGTGCGGGGCAGCGCCGACTACCTGACGTGGGTCGCGGGCGAGACCACCGAGAGCTAGTGCTGAGCTAGTGCCGCGTCAGCCAGGGTTTGCCCCGCTCGCCGCCCTGGCACGGCCATCTGCTGCGTTGCCCGATCGACCGGGTAGGCCCACTACGAGGCCGATCCGGCGCCTTGCAGCTGACCGCACCAGGTCACCTCGCTACCGGGCAAACCCTGGCTGACGCGGCACCAGCCGGCTCCCGCGGCCTGCGCCTCGGGTGGGAGCGCCCTGCCGGAAAGGTCACCCGCGTTCCGAACGCCAGGCCTCCGAACCCCGTACTCCCGGCAAGCGGCGCGACGCCATGCTGCTTACGGTGGGATGAAGCGGGCGAACCATCAGTTACCGCCCCGTGCTGTGTGGCGCCCTCAACCACCCTCGAGCGGCAGGAGGCAGACAGCGTGAGCCAGACGCGACGTCCCGCTCCGGCGGGTTACATGAAGGCGGAGGCGTACGGCTGGCTGGATGCCCTGGCCACGGTCGTCGCCGGGATGCTCGCGATGCTGGTCGTCGCCTCGCTCGGTCTGTGGGCCGCAGGCGCCCCCGACCTGCCGGGGGACGCATTCCCCCGCCTGGTAGCCGCCGTGGTGGTGATCGCGGTCGGCGGCTCCGTGGACATGTCGGGCCAGGCGGGCATCATCGCGGAGACACAGGCGGGGCTCGACGGCGTACCGCTCTCGGTGTCCCTCGCCGGGGCCCTGGTCGTCGCCGCCGTCTTTCTTCTGCTGCTGCGCCTGCGCGCCGTGACCTCCGGCGGCGAGACCCTCGCCAGGGTCGTCCGCACGGCCGCACTGTGGCTGCTGGGGCTCCTCCTCCTCGCGCTCGCCGCCCGCCACACCTTCCTCATCCCGCTGGACAACAAGCTCGCCGAGGAGATCGCCCGGGCCCTGGGGGCGACCCCCACCATCGGCTTCCACGCCAGTGTCCCGGCGACGCTCGGATTCGGACTGCTGTGGCTGGTGGTGGTGCTCGCCCTTGCCGTGGTCGTCTCCCGCAAGGCCGTGCTGCCCTCGGGGCTGCGAGGAGTTCAGCAGGCTGTCCGGCCGCACGCGTTGGCCATGGTGCTGCTGCTTCTGGCGTACGTGGCCGTGGGGCTGGTCGTCGGCGTGATCGTCGCGTTCACCCACGGACACCCCGCGGAGACCTTCGCCGTACTGCTGCTGGCCCTGCCGAACCTGGCGTGGATGGCGCTCGGTCTGGGCCTCGGGGCTTCCTGGAAAGGGCATGTGGACACGCCCATCGGGCTGCCGATGCCGCATGTGCTCGACCGGGTGCTCCGTACGCCCGAAGGCGGGGACCGGACCGTGACCGTGGGCACCCTCGCCGAGTACGACGCACGGATGTGGTGGCTGGTGGTCATCGCCGCCGTCGCGGTGCTCGCGGCGGGCTTCGCGGCGGCCAGGTGTTCCCCGGCGGGCACGCGACACTGGCACACCGCGGTGGGCCTTGGGCTCGCCCTGATGATCACCCTGTTCGTCATCGGGCAGCTCACCCGGATCTTCGCCCACTACGGCCTGTCGCTGCTGGGCGTCGGAGACCTGGGAGCGCTCGGCGGGCAGGTGGCGCTGCGGCCCAACCTGCTGGGGATGGCGGGGCTGGGCTTGCTGTGGGGGCTGGTCGCGGGCTTCCTCGGCAGCCTGCTCGCCGCGCGCGTACGCAGGCGCGGAGAAGTCCGGGAGGCGGGCACTCGTACGGGCTGAGCGCCGCGGACGGGCCGCCGCTCTGCAAGAACGGCCCGCTCGTGGGGCCGCGGCCCGGCGTGATAGGACCTGCTCGGACGCCCCTGAGGAAAGGAGTTCGCGTGACCGCGGAGCACCAGCGACGTCCCGTCTTCGTCTACGGAACGCTGCGTCCCGGCGAGGCCAACCACGACCGCTTCCTCGGCGGACGGACGGCGGCCGAGGAGCCCGCGCGCCTGCGGGGCGCGGTGCTGTACGAGGGGCCCGGCTGGCCGTATGCCGTCGCCGACCCGGAAGGGGAGATTCACGGGGAGCTCGTGGTACCGGCGGCCGAGCACTACGACCGACTGCTGGCGGAGCTCGACCAGTTGGAGGACTACTCCCCGGGCAACCCCCACAACCTCTACGAGCGGGTCGCGCGCGAAGTCCGGCTCGCCGACGGCCGCACCGACCGCGCCTGGGTGTACCTGGCCGCGGAACCGGTCGCGCGCCGGCTCCGCGCCTCCGGCACTCTGATCCCCAGCGGCGACTGGCGCAGCCGGCGCTACGGCGAGGATCGCCCGATGCCCAAGGCCGAGTTGCACCTTCACATCGAGGGCACCCTCGAGCCCGAGCTCGCCTTCGCGCTTGCCGCACGCAACGGCGTCAAGCTGCCGTACGCCTGCGAGGACGAGCTGCGTGCCGCGTACTCCTTCACCGATCTGCAGTCCTTCCTGGACCTCTACTACGCGCTGATGGCCGTACTGCGTACGGAGGACGACTTCGCCGACCTCACGCACGCCTACCTTGAGCGGGCGCGGGCGCAGGGCGTACGGCACGCCGAGATCTTCTTCGACCCGCAGGCGCACACCGCCCGTGGGGTGCCCATCGGCACCGTGATCGGCGGCCTGACGCGGGCCCTGGATGTGGCACCCGAGACGTACGGCATCACCACCCGCCTGATCATGTGCTTCCTGCGGAACCTGAGCGCCGAGTCCGCGCTGGAGACCTTCGAGAGCGCTCGCCCGTATCTGGACCGGATCGCGGCCGTCGGCCTGGACTCGGCGGAGGTCGGCAACCCGCCGTCGAAGTTCCGTGAGGTCTACGCGCGCGCCCGCGAGGCCGGGCTGAAGTGCGTCGCGCACGCGGGGGAGGAGGGGCCGCCCTCGTATGTGTGGGAAGCGCTCGATGTGCTCGGCGTGGACCGGATCGACCACGGGGTGCGCGCCATGGAGGACGAGGCGCTGGTGGCGCGACTGGCGGCGGAACACGTGCCGCTGACGGTGTGCCCGCTGTCGAACGTCCGGCTGCGTGTGTACGACCGGCTGGAGGACCATCCGCTGCCCGCGATGATCGACGCCGGGCTGCTGGTGACCGTCAACTCCGACGACCCCGCCTACTTCGGCGGGTATGTGGAGGACAACTTCACCGCCGTACGGGAAGCGCTCGGCCTGGACGAGGAGACGCTGCGCACGCTGGCGCGGAACTCCTTCCAGGCGTCCTTCCTGGACGAGGCCGCGCGTGCGGCGTATGTGAAGGAAGTCGACGCCTACGGCGCCTGACACCCTTCGCTTGACCTCGCCTCTGGTTGAGCTTCTGCGTTCGTCCTCGTCGGACGGCCAAGGGGAGGACAGGACGATGGAGTACGAGGAGTACCTCACCACCCTCACGGTGCTGCAGCGGGTGATCCACAGCACCGGCGGGGAGGCCTGGCATCACTGAGCGCGCGCCGTACCTCCTGCTGCCGCCTCCACGCGAACCGCGCACACCTTGAACTCTGGCATCCGGGAGGTCGGGTCCAGCGCCGGATTGGTGAGGGTGTTGGCGCGGCCCTCGCCCGGCCAGTGGAACGGCATGAAGACCGTGTCCGGCCGGATGTCACGGGTGACCCGGGCCGGGGCGACGGCGCGCCCGCGGCGGGAGACCACCGCCACCGGGTCGCCCTCGGCCACACCCATGCGGTCGGCGAGCAGCGGGTGCAGCTCGACGAACGGGCCCGGCGCGGCCGCGTTGAGCTCGTCGACACGGCGGGTCTGCGCGCCCGACTGGTACTGGGAGACCACCCGGCCCGTCGTCAGCAGCACGGGGTAGTCGGTGTCCGGCTCCTCGGCGGCCGGGCGGTGCGAGACCGGTACGAACCGGGCGCGGCCGTCGTCGGTGGCGAACCGGTCGAGGAAGAGGCGGGGCGTGCCGGGGTGGCGTCCGGTGCGGTTGTCTGCCGCTGAGGGCTCGGCGCGGTGGTCATCGGCCGGGTCCGCTGCGTGGTCCGGCGGGCCGTAGTCGCCCGCCGGGTCGTCGGGCCACGGGCCGAGAGGCGTCTCATCAGGCGCCGGGCCCGCCGGGACTGCCGCGGCTGCCTCGTGGTCCGCCGGGTTGTCCGGAGCCGGCTCGGGTACCGCCGGGGCCTTTTCCCGCCCACCCGGCGCTTCTTCGGGGCGGGCGGGCGGGACCAGTGCCACGGCCGTCTCAGCCGCTGCCAACCCCACAGCGGGAGCGTCCGGGCACGGCCAGAAGACGCCGTCCTCCTCGGCGATCCGGCGGTAGGTGATGCCGGAGTAGTCGGCCGGGCCGCCGGCCGAGGCGCGGCGCAGCTCCTCGAAGACCTCCTCCGGGTCGGCGGGGAACCCCTTCTCCCAGCCCAGGCGGGCCGCGAGACCGTTCAGCACCTCCAGGTCCGTACGCACACCGGGCGGTGGGTCGACGGCCTTGCGGCGCAGGATGACCCGGCCTTCGAGGTTGGTGGTGGTGCCGGTCTCCTCCGCCCACTGGGTCACCGGCAGCACCACATCGGCGAGTTGGGCGGTCTCCGAGAGCACCACGTCGGCGACCGCGAGGAAGTCCAGTGAGCGCAGCCGCTCCTCGATGTGGGCGGCGCGCGGGGCGGACACCACCGGGTTGGAGCCCATCAGCAGCAGCGACTTCACATCCCGGCCGAGCGCGTCGAGGAGTTCGTACGCGCTGCGGCCGGGCGCCGGAAGGTCGTCCGGGTCCACGCCCCACACGGAAGCGACATGGGCGCGGGCCGCCGGGTCGGCGAGCTTGCGGTAGCCGGGGAGCTGGTCGGCCTTCTGGCCGTGCTCGCGCCCGCCCTGACCGTTGCCCTGGCCGGTGAGACAGCCGTAACCGGACAGCGGCCGCCCGGCCCGCCCGGTCGCCAGGCACAGGTTGATCCAGGCGCCGACCGTGTCCGTGCCCTTCGCCTGCTGCTCGGGGCCGCGGGCGGTGAGCGCCATCGAGTTCGGTGCGTCGCAGAACAGGGCGACGGCTTCCCGGAGGAGGGGAAGCGGAACGCCGGTGATGCGTTCGACCAGCTCCGGCCAGTGCGCCATGGCCGCTGCCCGCGCCTCCGGCCAGCCGCTCGTACGGTCCGCGATGAACCCCTCGTCCACCCGGCCCTCCGCGACCACCAGGTGCAGCATGCCGAGGGCGAGGGCGAGGTCCGTGCCGGGGCGGGGCGCGAGGTGGAGGTCGGCCTGCTCGGCGGTGCGGGTGCGGCGCGGGTCGACGACGATCAGCTTGCCGCCGTTCTCCTTCAGCTCGGAGAGGTAGCGCAGAGCGGGCGGCATCGTCTCGGCGAGGTTGGAGCCGACGAGGATGACGCAGCCGGTGCGGGGGATGTCCTCCAGGGGGAAGGGCAGACCGCGGTCCAGGCCGAAGGCGCGCTGGTGGGCGGCGGCGGCGGAGGACATACAGAAGCGGCCGTTGTAGTCGATCTGCGAGGTGCGCAGGACAAGGCGGGCGAACTTGCCGAGCAGATATGCCTTTTCGTTGGTGAGGCCGCCGCCGCCGAAGACGCCGACGGCGTCCGGGCCGTACGCGGCTCGCGTACGGACCAGGCCGACGGCGATCCGCTCCAGGGCCTCCTCCCAGGTGGCCGGTTCGAGCCGCCCGGAGTCAGGGCACCGCACCAGGGGCTCGGTCAGGCGCACCCGGGAGGAGAGCACGGCGGGCGCTGTGCGGCCTTTGCCGCACAGCGCGCCCCGGTTGACGGGAAAGGCGGTGCGCTCCAGGACCTCGACGCTGGAGGTGGGGGTGGGGCGCAGCGTCATGCCGCACTGCAGGGCGCAGTAGGGGCAGTGGGTGTCGACTGCGGCCGCGCCGCCCCGGCCGCCGGACGGGTCGCCGGTGGCGGCGGTGGTCGGGACGGCGGTGAAGGCGGTCGGGGTCGCGGCGTTCATGGTGCCCAGAATGCGACGGCCGTGTTACGCCGGTCCGCTTCCGCGGTTACGCCTGCCGCACGCCGACCTCAGCGGGCTCCCCGCGCCCCCGTGAGGTGCGCCCTCCCCGGCCGGGTCTCCCGCCGGACCACCAGGCCAGGCGCCGCCGGCGCGGGGCCGCCCTCGGGCAGCCTGCGGGCTTCCCGCGGTTTCGCGGAGCACCAGTGCACTATTCGGGTCGGGTGGGCGGAGAAATCCGGCGCGAAGCGCCTGGATTGGGGCGCGGCAGCGTCGGGCCGCCCGGCAGCGGCTCTGCGCCGGCGCGGCGGCCGGTCCCGAGCGGGCGACTGGGTGAAAAGGCCCCGGCGCAGGACCCGGTGACAGGCCCAGGGGTGGGCGGGAAAGCGCCGCCCCGGCCACGGGGCGGCCGACGATCACCGCCCGTGAGGGCTCAGCGCCTTGGCGATGCCCGGCTCCCTCGGCCCGAGAAAGTGCGGATCGGGCCGTACCACCGCATCCAGCGCCGCCTTGCCCGCGGCGGCCAGCTCCCGTACACCCCCGTAGAACCACGTCACATCTCGCGGTTCGCCCACCCCCACCCCGTACGCGTCGATCCCCGCCGCCCCGCAGAGCGCCAGCGCCCGCCGGATGTGGAAGTCCTGGCTGATCAGCACTGCCCGGTCCACCCCGAAGATCCGCTTGGCCCGCGCGCAGGAGTCCCAGGTGTCGAAGCCGGCGTAGTCGCTGACGATCCGACGGTCTGGCACGCCGCGGGCGGTCAGATACGCTCGCATCGCATCCGGCTCGTCGTAGTCGGTGCGGCTGTTGTCCCCGGTGACCAGGACCGCGCGGATCGTGCCGGCCCGGTACAGCTCGGCGGCCGCGTCCAGCCGGTGCGCGAGGTACGGCGACGGGTCGCCGTCCCACAGACCGGCGCCGAAGACGACGGCCACCGGAGCGGGCGGCACTTGAGGGAGGTCCCGCACCCGCGGCGACGCCGTCGCGTTCATCCACGTCGCCGGCAGCAGCGCCAGTACGCAGCCCAGCACCGCGACGCGTACGGCCCGCCGCCTGCCCGCCGGCGTCCGCGGCAGCCGCCCCCGTGCCCGCAGCGGCAACCGCTCCCGAAGCCCACCCATGCGCCCTCCCCTGTCGCTGATCATTCTCGACCCACGTCGATCGACGATCGACAGGCCCCTGTCGGTTCGCGGATCCCAAGCGCCCGCCGCCCGCGGTGAGGCGTCCGAAACCAGCTGTCATTCCGCCGCAATCACCCTGCAACCCCCGCTCGCCATCATCTGTTCATGACGGCGTCGACACCTGACCCACCACCTCCGGGATCCGTCCCCCTCGACAGCACGGCGCAGCTCATGACACAGATAACCGCGCAGCTCAGAAGCCAGCTCCAGCTGGCGGGCGCCCGCAGCCTGAGGCGCCCGGGGACCGCGCCCCGCCGCCCCCCGACGCTTGTCGCCGTCGCCCATGGCAGCCGCGACCCCCGGGCGCTGGGCACCGTCACCGCCCTCCTGGACCGCGTCCGGGCCCTGCGCCCCGACCTGCCGGTCCGGCTCGGGCACATCGAGCTCAACGCGCCGCTGCTCACCGACGCCCTCGCCGACCTGCACGGTGACGTCGTACTCGTCCCCCTCCTCCTCAGCCGCGGCTACCACGTCAAGCAGGATCTTCCCCAGGCCCTCGCCGCGGCCCCCCGGCTGCGCGGCCGGATCGCCGCCCCGCTCGGCCCGCACCCCCTGCTTACCGACGCGCTCCACGACCGGCTCGTCGAGACGGGCTGGCACGCGGCCACCGCCCGGGCGGGCGGGGCGCGCCGCAGCGGGATCGTGCTGGCCGCCGCCGGCTCCCGTGACCCCGACTCGGCCGCCGACACCACCCGGACGGCCGCGCTGCTCAGCGCCCGGCTCGGTGGCGTCCCCGTACTCCCCGCCTACGCCTCCGCCGCCACCCCCACCGTCCCCGAGGCCGTCACCGCGCTCCGCGAACGCGGCCGCCGCACCATCGCCGTGGCCTCCTACTTCACCGCGCCCGGCCGCTTCGCCACCCAGAGCGCGGCCGCGTCCCCCGGCATCGCGACCGCACCCCTGGGCGCCCACCCCGCCCTCGCCCGGCTCGTTCTGCACCGCTACGACCAGGCCCTGGCCGCCCCCGTCACCAAACCGGCGGAGCGCCGGCCGGCGACTGCTTCAGGTGCGAATCCCGCAGCTTGAGGGGACGAATCCCGCACCGGCCGCCCCGGCCCGTTACGGTCCCTGTATGGCAGGAATGGCTGGAATGGCAGGCGACGACCGGGCGGACACCACCACCGCGCGGGGCAGCTGGCAGGAGCAGTACGGCCCCTACTCCGAGGCCGACACCGAACGCTGGGCCGCGGAGCCCGACAAGCGCCCCGGCCGCACCGCCTTCCAGCGCGACCGGGCACGCGTCCTGCACTCCGCCGCGCTGCGCCGCCTCGCCGGCAAGACCCAGGTGGTCACCCCCGGGACCGCGCCGAACGAGCTCGCCACCGCAAGGACCTCCGCGGCCTGGGACGCCAGCCCGCGCACCCGGCTGACGCACTCCCTCGAATGCGCCCAGGTCGGCCGCGAGCTCGGCGCGGCCCTCGGCTGCGACCCCGACCTCGTCGAGGCCGCCTGCCTCGCCCACGACCTCGGCCACCCGCCCTTCGGCCACAACGGCGAGCAGGTCCTCAACGACTTCGCCAAGGACTGCGGCGGCTTCGAGGGCAACGCCCAGTCGCTGCGGCTGCTGTCCCGCCTGGAGCCCAAGCGGTTCGTACGGCAGGGCTCGTTCGTCGGGCAGGGCCCGATCGACGGCGACGACGAGCTCGTCAGCGTCGGCCTCAACCTCACCCGCGCGGCCCTGGACGCCGCCACCAAGTACCCCTGGCCGCGCGGTGAGCACCCGACCGACCCCGACTCCCCGAAGTTCGGGGTGTACGAGGACGACATCCCCGTCTTCACCTGGTTCCGGCAGGGCGCGCCGGCGAACCGCCGCTGCTTCGAGGCCCAGGTCATGGACTGGTCCGACGATGTGGCGTACTCGGTTCACGACGTCGAGGACGGCCTGCACGCCGGGCACCTCGACCCCAATCTGCTGCTCGCCGAACCCGAGCGCCAGGAGATCTTCGCGGTCGCCATCGGCCGCTACGCCCCGCCGGGCGCCGAGCCCGATGAGCTCGCCGAGGCGCTGGACCGCCTTCTCGACCAGGAGTGGTGGCCGCACGGCTACGACGGTTCGGCCGTCGCCCAGGCCCGGTTGAAGGACGCCACCAGCCAGCTCATCGGCCGCTTCTGCCTCGCCGCCGAGGGCGCGACCCGCGAGGCGTACGGCTCCGGCCGCCTGACCCGCTACACCGCTGAGCTGGTTGTACCGCGCGCCACCCGTTTGGAATGCGCCGTTCTCAAAGCGGTCGCCGACCTGTACGTCATACAGCGCGCCGAGCAGGAGCGGGTCCGCGCCGACCAGCGGATGGTCCTCGCCGAGCTCGCCGAGCTGCTCAGCGCCCGCGCCCCGGACGGCCTGGACCCGCAGTTCAGAGCGCTGTACGCGGCGGCCGGGGACGACCGGGCCAGGCGGCGGGTGGTCGTCGACCAGATCGCGGCACTGACCGACGCGTCGGCCCGGGGCCTGCACGCCCGCCTCACTTCGGGCCGCTGACGTGGAACGGGTGCCAGGCCGTACTCCCTCTTCCCGCTTGACGCCCGCGTGCGGGAGGCTCGCCTGAGGCGAGCCGCGCGGGGGACCATGAAGTCAGGCTCATGCCGGGAGCGAGGAGGCACCAGTGGTCGACGCACACGAGACGTTCGTCATCGTCGGAGGAGGACTTGCAGGGGCCAAGGCCGCGGAAACCCTGCGTTCGGAAGGCTTCACCGGACGCGTCATTCTCATCGGCGACGAGCGCGACCACCCGTACGAACGCCCACCGCTGTCCAAGGGCTACCTGATCGGCAACGACGACCGCGACAGCGTCTTCGTCCACGAGCCCGCCTGGTACACCCGGGCCGAGATCGAACTCCACCTCGGCCTGCCGGCCGTACACCTCGACCGCGCCGCCAAGGCCGTCACCCTCGGCGACGGCACGCGAATCCACTACGACAAGCTGCTCCTGGCCACCGGTGCCGAACCCCGACGCCTCGACATCCCCGGAACCGGCCTCGCGGGCGTCCACCATCTGCGCCGCCTCGCCCACGCCGACCGGCTGCGCGGCGTCCTCGCCACCCTCGGCCGCGACAACGGTCACCTCCTCATCGCCGGCGCGGGCTGGATCGGCCTCGAGGTCGCGGCCGCGGCCCGCGGGTACGGCGCCGAGGTCACCGTCGTCGAACCCGAACCGACCCCGCTCCACTCCGTACTCGGCCCCGAAATGGGCGCCGTCTTCGCCGAGCTGCACCGGCAGCATGGGGTCCGCTTCCACTTCGGCGCCCGGCTCACCGATATCACCGGCCAGGACGGCATGGTGCTCGCCGCCCGCACCGACGACGGCGAGGAGCACCCCTGCCATGGCGTGCTCGCCTCGATCGGCGCCGCTCCGCGCGTCGCGCTCGCCGAGTCGGCCGGCTTGGAGCTCGTCGACCGGGAACTCGGCGGAGGCATCGCCGTCGACGCCTCGCTGCGCACCTCCGATCCCGACATCTTCGCCGCCGGGGACGTGGCCGCTGCCCAGCACCCGCTCCTGGAGACCAGGCTGCGCGTCGAGCACTGGGCCAACGCGCTGAACGGCGGCCCGGCCGCGGCCCGCGCCATGCTCGGCCAGGAGGTCTCGTACGACCGCGTGCCCTACTTCTTCACCGACCAGTACGACCTGGGGATGGAGTACTCGGGCTACGCGCCTCCGGGCAGTTACGACCAGGTGGTGTGCCGGGGGGACGTCAGCAAGCACGAGTTCATCGCCTTCTGGCTGAGCGGCGGGCGGGTGCTGGCCGGCATGAACGTCAATGTCTGGGATGTCACGGATGTCATCCAGCAGCTCATCCGCTCGGGCACCTGGCTGGACCCGAACGCCCTCGCCGACCCGGGCATCCCCCTGCCGGACCTGCTGCCGTAGCCGCCCGCCGGACCTGCTGCCGTAGGCCCGCGCCTGCGGCGCGGTCACCTGCGCCGGGCTTTCGCCCCTCACCCAGGGCCCCTGGGGCCCTGGGTGCTCGGTACTATCCTCGGCCCATGGCGATCCCCACCGCAGTCGTGCCCGTCTCGGAGATCTTCGAGCTGCGCTGGGAGGTGCTGCGCCCGGGCCTGCCGCGCGAGACCGCGGTCTTCCCCGAGGACTCGGACCCGGACGCCTTCCACATCGCCGCCTACGACGGCCCGGGAGCCGTCGCCGCCTGTGTCACCTTCTTCCCGGACCCGCTCGAAGGACGCGAAGAAGCCGGGCTGCCCGGCTTCCGCTTCCGGGGCCTGGCCAGCGCCCCGCGGGTGCGCGGTCTCGGCTTCGGCTTCACGGTCCTTCAGGCGGGCATCGAGGAACTGCGCAAGCGCGGCGCCCCGTACGTCTGGTGCAACGGCCGCGCCGCCGCCGCCGGCTTCTACCAGCGTCAGGGCTTCAGGCCGGTCGGGGATGCCTTCGACCTGGAACCGGCCGGACGCCACCACCGCTTCCTCAAGATGCTCGACGACTGATGGGCATCAGGGCCGCGGCAGGCGTGCCCGTACTGCCGGCGCTGCCGGGGATGTCCTACCGCCACCGTAGAATTCACGCGTGGCAGGCAGGATCAACGACGACGATGTGAAGGCGGTACGGGACGCGGTCCCGATCGACGTCGTGGTGTCCGAGTACCTCCAGCTGCGTAACGCCGGCGGCGGCAATCTCAAAGGGCTTTGTCCCTTTCATGATGAGAAGTCCCCATCTTTTCAGGTGAGTCCAAGCAAGGGGCTTTTCTACTGCTTCGGCTGTCAGGAAGGCGGGGACACCCTCGACTTCGTGATGAAGGTCGACCACCTCTCCTTCTCCGAGGCCGTGGAACGGCTCGCCGCTCGGGCCGGGATCACGCTCCGCTACGAGGAGGGCGGTTACCACCCGGCCCGGCAGCAGGGCGAGCGCATCCGGCTCGTCGAAGCCCACAAGATCGCCGCGCAGTTCTACATCGAGCAGCTGGAGAGCGCCGAGGCCGAGATCGGCCGGGCGTTCCTGGCGAGCCGCGGGTTCGACCAGGCCGCCGCGCAGCACTTCGGCGTCGGCTACGCCCCGGCCGGCTGGGACCACCTCGTCCGCTTTCTGCGCGGCCGCGGCTTCAGCGACAAGGAACTGATTCTCTCCGGCCTGGCCCAGGACGGCCGCCGCGGTCCCATCGACCGATTCCGCGGCCGGCTGATGTGGCCCATCCGCGACATCACCGGCGAGGTCGTCGGCTTCGGCGCCCGTAAGCTCCGCGACGACGACAACGGTCCGAAGTACCTGAACACCCCCGAGACCCCGATCTACAAGAAGTCGCACGTCCTGTACGGCATCGACCTGGCCAAGAAGGACATCGCCAAGACCAGCCGCGCCGTGGTGGTGGAGGGCTACACGGACGTGATGGCCTGTCACCTCGCCGGGGTCACCACCGCCATCGCCACCTGTGGCACCGCCTTCGGCGGCGACCACATCAAGATCCTGCGGCGGCTGCTGATGGACAATGCGGGCGCTGAGGTCATCTTCACCTTCGACGGCGATGCCGCCGGGCGGAAGGCCGCACTGCGTGCGTTCGAGGACGACCAGAAGTTCGCCGCGGAAACCTCCATCGCCATCACGCCCGGCGGCATGGACCCCTGTGAACTGCGGCTGGCCGAGGGCGACGAAGCCGTCCAGGCACTGGTCGAGAACCGCACCCCGCTCTTCGCGTTCGCTCTGCGGTCGGTCATCTCCCGGTACAACCTGGAGACCGAGGAGGGCCGCGTAGGTGCCGTGGACGAAGCGGTGCCCATCGTCGCCTCGATCAAGAACCCGGGCCTGCGCGACCGGTACGCCATCCGGCTCGTGGGAATGGTGGGCATCGCCACGCAGGCGGAGGAGCAGTCGATCGTCCGACGGGTGCGGGCGCTCGCGCGCAGCCGGCAGAGCAGCGGTCCGGGCGGTCTCGAGCGCGGCCGTACGGACGCCGCCGCGGCGCAGCCCGGGCGGGGCGCCGGCGCATCCGCGGACCGGCGACAGCCCGCCGGCGCGGCCCCGGGCCCGCGCGGCCCGGCGCTGAACTTGCGCAGCCCCGCCCATCGGGTCGAGCGGGAGCTGCTCAAACTCGCCCTGCAATACCCGGAGTTGGTCTCTCCGGCCTTCGACGCGTTCGGCGCGGACGAGTTCACCGCCCCGCCGTACGCGGTCGTACGCCAGGCCATCGAGGCCGCCGGGGGAGTGGCCACCGCGGACGGCGGCTATCTCGCGCGGGTCCGCGACGCGGCGCCGGACGACTCGGTGCGCGCCCTGATCACCGAGCTGGCGGTCGAGCCGCCGCACACACGGCGCGAACCCGACGAGATCTATGCGGGCGTGCAGTTGGTGGCCGTCCGGCTTGCCGCGGTGAACCAGCGCATCAGCGACATCCGTGGGACGCTGCAGCGGCTGGGGACGCATGCCGACCCGGCCCATCTCCAGGCCGTCCAGAACGACCTGTGGGTCCTCCAGCAATACGGCCAGTCCCTACGGGACCGCGGCGCCGCCGCCCTCTGACCGGCGCTCCGCGCCGGGATTTCCCAGCGGGCAGGCGGGTAGACAACATCCGCCGCCTTTGGCCGGCCCGGCGAGGGCCGTCGCACCGAGTTACGATCCGGACTCAGAAAGTACGCGCACGCCCCTCGTGGCGAGACTGTGTCGTACCCCACACTGTTCCAGGTGCCTGAGTCCTCCGAGTGCGGCGGATCCGGCCGGACGGTGCCGGAGGCCCCCGCGGAACCGCTTATGGCGTACGGGACGGACGGCGGCGCGGCCGCAACCGTTCCGGTGCCGCATGCCGCCCAGAATCCGGCAGCGATCACCCTGGAGGTCGCCCCCGTGCAGAGCCAGACCCTGACCGGCCCGACCACGACCGTGCCCCCGCAGGCCATCGCCTCGCACCATCCCGAGGCCCTGACGCAGCCGCCTCAGACTCCCGAACTGCCCGCCGTCGCGCTCCTGATGGAGGAGATCGCCGCGAGCGCCTCCGGCGTGTCCGAAACCCCCGAGCCCGCCGAAGCCGAAACCCACGCGGAAACCGACACCGACACCGGCACCGAGGCCAGAGCCGACACCGAAGCCGACGCGCCACCCCCACGGCTCGACACCAGCGGGCCGTCCTCCGACCTGTTCCGCCAGTACCTCCGCGAGATCGGCCGCATCCCCCTGCTCTCCGCCGCCGAGGAGGTCGAGCTCGCCCGCCGTGTCGAAGCAGGCCTGTTCGCCGAGGAGAAGCTCGGCAACACCCCCGACCTCGACTCCGAACTCGCCGTCGACCTGGACCGGTTGGTGGTCCTCGGCCGGCTGGCCAAGCGCCGCCTCATCGAGGCCAACCTCCGCCTCGTCGTCTCCGTAGCCAAGCGCTACGTGGGCCGCGGCCTGACGATGCTCGACCTCGTACAGGAGGGCAACCTCGGACTGATCCGCGCCGTCGAGAAGTTCGACTACGCCCGCGGCTACAAGTTCTCCACCTACGCGACCTGGTGGATCCGTCAGGCCATGTCCCGCGCCCTCGCCGACCAGGCCCGTACGATCCGCGTCCCCGTCCATGTCGTCGAGCTGATCAACCGGGTCATCCGCGTCCAGCGCCGCATGCTCCAGGAGCGCGGCTACGAGCCGACACCCCGAGAGGTCGCCGGGCATCTCGGCCTCCCCGAGGAGCGGGTCAGCGAAGTGCTGCGCCTCGCACAGGAGCCGGTCTCGCTGCACGCGCCCGTCGGCGAGGAGGAGGACGTCGCCCTCGGCGACCTCATCGAGGACGGCGACGCCACCTCCCCGGTCGAGTCAGCGGCCTTCCTGCTGCTGCGCGAACACCTCGAAGCCGTCCTCTCCACGCTGAACGAGCGTGAGCGCAAGGTCGTCCAGCTCCGCTACGGCCTCGCCGACGGCCGGCCCCGCACCCTGGAGGAGATCGGCCGGATCTTCGGTGTGACGCGCGAACGCATACGGCAGATCGAGTCCAAGACGCTGAGCAAGCTTCGCGACCACGCCTTCGCCGACCAGCTCCGCGGCTACCTCGACTGAGCTCGATCAGTCGGCGGGGTGCATCGCTCTGCGGATGGAGGCCACGCACTCCGGCTCCGCCGGATGGGGGGAAGGGGTTTCAGGCGACGAGGCGGGAGCAACGGTTCGCGATCTCTGGCATGAAGGAGTTCCTGCCCTACGGGGGAAGAAGGGGTGAAATCACGTCTGCGTCAGCGGCGTTCCGACGCAGCGCTCACAGCTCGGTGAACCGGTCGAGCAACCCGGCCGCCGTGGTCACATCATCCGTCAGCGGGCGGTCCCGCACGTCCGGGTCGAGAACTTCCGCGGCCATCTCGAAGGCGCGGCCCACCGGGAGTTCCGGGTCGGGTCGCAGCTCGCGCTGGCGCAGCGCCCGTACAGCCGCGACCAGTTCGCAGCCCAGCACGAGCCGGAAGGGTTCGACCGCCCGCAGGCTCTGCCGGGCCGCGAGCGACGCGAAGCTGGCCTGTTCCTCCACACCCCGGGAGAGCACCGCGTGCCCGAGGGAGGCGGGTGCGGAGACCGCCCGCAGCTCCCCGAGTGCGGCGCCTGCGGCGTATTCCAGGATCATCACGCCGGAGCTCGCCGGCTCCCCGTCCGCAAGGAAGGGCCGCAGCCGGGTGTAGTTGGGTTCGGACAGGGCCGAGAGCCGGGCGGTTGACAGCCGGGCGGCCTGCACGACCGCCAGCCGGAAGTGGTCGAGAGCCAGGGCGACCTGGGCGAGGTAGAAGTTGCCGTTGTGGTAGGCGCTCCAGTCCTCGGGGCAGATCAGCGGGTTCTCCGAAGCGGCGTTGATCTCCACCGTGAGCACACGCTCCAGTGCGTCGGCTGCGTCCGCGGCCGGGCCGTGTATCTGCGGGAGACAGCGGAAGCCGTAGGGGTCCTGGATACGGCCGAGCGGCGGTGTCGGCCGCTCCGGCGCCCCCAGCAGGCGCCGCATACGGGCCGCGGAGGCGAGCGAGCCGGGGTGCGGGCGAGCGGCGTGCACGGGGACCGCGTACGCCTCGTAGGAGCCGTCGACCGCCAGCAGGGAGAGCGCGGCGACCGCCTGCGCTGCCGCCAGCAGTCGCCGCAGCTCGTCGAGGGCGAGGGCGGACTGGCCGAGGGTGAGGGCGTTGCTGCTGATCAGCGCCAGGGCGTCATTGTTGTCCAGGGCGATCGGGGCGGGGGCGGGGCCGCCGGACCACGGGTGCTCCCCCGCCAGGGCGAGACCGGCCTCGGCGAGGGCGGCGATGTCGCCGGTGCCCACGGCTCCGTACTCGTGGACGACCGGATGGGCACCGGACTCCAGGGCTTCGGCCAGCGCGGTGACCACGGTGGGCCGCAGCCCGGCGCCGCCCGCGAGGAGCTGGTTGGCGCGGATGGCCAGCATGGCCCTCACTTGGCGGGCGGGGAGCGGCTCTCCGATGGCTCCGGCGTGGCTCCGCAGCAGCCGCAGGCCGTGGTCTGCGGCGGACTCGGCCGGAACGTGCTCGTGCCGGTTGGCGCCGACCCCGGTGCTGCGGCCATAGACCCGGCCGCTCAGGGCGAGGTGCCGGGCCGCGTGCCAGGACACCTCGGCGAGCTTCAGCGCCTCAGGATCGGGTACGGGCCGTACGGCGCCGTCCGCGAGGCGTACGACGTCAGCCACCAGGAGTGTGCTGCCGTCCAGGACGACGGCAGCAGCGCGGGTGCGGTTGTCCACCATGCGGGACGACATAATGTGCAGACTCCTTCAATTCCGACACTCCGTCTTGCCGGACGGACAGAAATAGCGAGTGGTTCACCGCGAGGCATTGACAAAGTATTCAGCTACGAAGAACTCTGCATGACCGTATGCAGACCCGGCAAGGGATGGCTGATGATCAAATTCGACGCGGTGAGCAAGCGGTTCCCGAACGGCACGACTGCGGTCCATGACCTGACCATGGACCTCCCCGAGGGGGGCATCACCGTCCTCGTCGGCTCGTCGGGATGCGGAAAGACCACCACTCTCCGGATGGTCAACCGGATGATCGAACCAACCTCGGGCACCGTCCGCCTGCGGGGCAAAGACATCCGCGAGGCCGACCCCGCCGAGCTTCGGCGCGGCATCGGCTATGTCATCCAACAGGCAGGTCTCTTCCCCCACCGTACGGTCCTGGACAATGTCGCCACTGTGCCCCTGCTGCTCGGCTGGGGCCGTCGCAAGGCCCGCGCCCGGGCGGCCGAGCTGCTGGAGCTGGTGGGCCTCCAGGCCGAGGCGGGCAAGCGCTACCCGCACCAGCTCTCCGGCGGCCAGCAGCAGCGCGTGGGAGTCGCCCGTGCCCTGGCCGCCGACCCGCCCGTCCTGCTGATGGACGAGCCCTTCGGCGCGGTGGACCCCGTCGTACGGACGCTGCTCCAGGACGAGCTGCTCCGCCTCCAGCAGGAGCTGCGCAAGACCATCGTCTTCGTCACCCATGACATCGACGAGGCCGTACGGCTCGGCGACCGGATAGCCGTATTCCGCACGGGCGGGCATCTGGTGCAGTACGCCGAGCCCGCCGAACTTCTCGCCCGCCCTGCCGACGACTTCGTCGCCGACTTCCTCGGCACCGAGCGCGGCCTGAAACTGCTGTCGCTCACCGGCCTCGCCGACCTCCCGCAGCGGCCCGCGCCCGTGGTGCGCACCGGCGATTCCTCCTCCAAGGCCCGGGAGGGCGTAGGCCGCTGGCGGCTCCTCACCTCCGAGCGCGGCGAGCCCCTGGGCTGGCTCGACACCGAGGAACTGCGGGCCGGCGGCACCGTCGCGGACCTCCCCACGCTCCCCGTACGGCCGCTGCGCGACACCGATTCCCTGCTGTCCGCGCTCAACGAGTCGGTGGCCTCGCCCGCCGGGCTCATCGCCCGGGTGGACGCACACGGGGTCCTCACCGGAGTGACCTCCCGCCAGGAGATCCATGAGCACGCCGGCCGGTGGCACGCCGAGGCCGCTTCCGTCCCCGCACCGGAGGACGCCGTCGTATGACCATCGAATGGGCGTGGATACCCGACCACGCGGCCCAACTGACCGCCCTCACCCTCGATCATCTCTACACGGCCGGCTCCGCGGTCTTCTTCGGACTGCTGATCGCCCTGCCACTGGCCGTACTGGCCCACCGCATAGGGCCTCTGCGCGGACTGATCCTCAGCATCTCCGGCGTCCTGTTCACCATTCCCTCCCTCGCGATCTTCGTGCTCCTGCTGCCGGTCACCGGCCTCACCCGCGCCAGCGCGATCACCGGCCTCACCGTCTACACCCTGGTCGTCCTGCTGCGGAACACTGTCGAAGGGCTGGACGCCGTCCCCTCCAAGGCCCGCGAGGCATCCATCGCCATGGGCTCACGTCCGCTGCGGACCCTCCTCACCGTAGAACTCCCGCTCGCCCTTCCCGTCATCATGGCCGGGGTCCGGGTCGCGACGGTCATGTCCATCTCGCTGGTCAGCGTCGCCAGTTACATCGGCTACGGCGGCCTCGGCCAGCTCTTCACCGACGGCTTCCAGCGCAACTTCCCCACCCCGGTGGCGGTCGGCGTCGCCCTGACCCTGCTGCTGGCGCTGGTCGCGGACGCCGCTCTGGTCGCCGCCCAGTACGTGCTGACGCCCTGGAACCGCCGCCGGAAGGGAGCCTGAGCCGTGCTCGAACTCCTCCAGAACCTCGCGCGCTGGCTGGTCAGCGGCGACCAGTGGGCCGGCCCGGAGGGCATCGCCGCCCGCCTCCTGGAACACCTCCAGTACTCGCTGCTGGCCACCCTCGTCGCGGCCGTCATCGCCCTCCCGGTCGGCCTGCTCATCGGCCACACCGGCCGCGGCGCCTTCCTCGCCATCAACCTCGCAGGCTTCGGCCGCGCCCTGCCCACCGTCGGGCTGGTCACTCTGGTCTTCCTGGCCAGCGGCCTGTCCCTGTGGCCGGTGTACGTCTCACTTGTGGCCCTCGCCATCCCGGCCATCGTCACGAACACCTACGCCGGGATGGCCGCGATCGACCCGGAGGTGAAGGACGCCGCCCGCGGCCAGGGCATGCGCGGCCACCAGGTCCTCCGGCAGGTCGAACTCCCCCTCGCCCTCCCCCTGATCATGACGGGCATCCGGCTCGCCGTCGTCCAGGTCGTGGCCACCGCCACCATCGCCGCGTACGTCAGCTTCGGCGGGCTCGGCCGGTACGTCTTCGACGGACTGGCCCAGCGCGACCTGGTGCAGGTCCTCGGCGGCGCGGTGCTGGTCGCCCTGATGGCCGTCGCCCTCGACCTGGCTCTCGCCGCACTGCACCGCGCGCTCTTCCGCCACCGCCCGGCCGCCGCCCGCTGACCATCCCAGGAGATTCACATGCAGCCTCACCCCATGAAGCGCAGGAACCTGATCGGCGGCCTGCTCGCCGCCGCGGCCGTCCCCGCCCTCGCCTCCTGCGGCAGCGGCATCACCTCTCTCAAGGAGCAGGGCGGCACCGGCGACGAGGGCGGCAGCAGCGCCGGCGGCCTCGTCATCGGCACCGCGAACTTCACCGAGAACCAGATACTCGGCTATCTGTACGCCGAAGTCCTCCGCGCCGCGGGCGTCAAGGTCACCGTCAGGCCCAACCTCGGCTCACGCGAGATCGTCGTCCCGGCGCTGCGCGGCGGCGACATCGACCTGCTTCCCGAGTACCAGGGCAGCCTCCTTCTCCACCTCGACGACAAGGCGAAGGAAACGGAGGCCGGCGACTTGCAGAACGCGCTCACCGTCGCTCTCCCGAACGGCATCGAGGCACTGCCCTACGCCGCCGCCGAGGACAAGGACGTCTTCGCCGTCACCCGTGAAACCGCTGAGAAACGCGGCCTGCGCAGCATGGCCGACCTCCGGAAGTACGACGGCGACCTGGTCTTCGGCGGCCCCGCCGAAGACAAGACGCGGGTGGTGGGGCTGGTCGGGCTGAAGGAGGTGTACGGCGTCACCTTCCGCGAGTTCAAGGCCCTGGACGCCTCCGGGCCTTTGGTCAAGGGCGCGCTGAAGAAGGGCCAGGTCGACGTCGCGAACCTCTTCAGCACCGACGTCGACATCGAGGAGAACGGCTGGGTCCCGCTCGCCGACCCTCAGAACCTCATCCCCGCCCAGCACGTCGTCCCCCTGATTCGCAGTGGCAAGAACGACGTCGTGGTGCGGCGTGCCCTGGCCCGCCTCGGGACGGCACTGACCACTGACGACCTGGCCCGCCTGGACGCCTTGGTGGACAAGGACAAGAAGGACCCGGACCGGGTGGCCGCCGAGTGGGCCGAGCAGCACGGCCTCACCAAGAGCTGACTCCGCAGGAGTTCGGGAGGAGCAACCGATGCCCAACTCGCTGGTCGAACGCCAACCCATCGGCGTCGTAGGGCGACCTCCTTGCCGGTCAGCGCGACGTGGGACAGGCCCCGCGTCGGCCACCACGACAGCAGCGGTCAACTGCCAGTCGGCGAGCGCGTCAGGCAGGCCAAGGGCCAGACGCCACTTCTCCTGGTGCCCGGTCCCCTCGGGGACCCCGGCCGCCTGGCTGCGGTCCGGGTCCCCTGGCCCCATCCCTTCCACCATGCCCCCGACCAGCCAAGATCGGCAGGACTAACGAAGCACTACGAGTCGACCTCGGCCACGGCCTGCGCGAACTGCGCCGCGTACAGCCGGGCATAGGCACCCCCGGCCGCCAGCAGCTCCTTGTGCGTGCCCTGCTCCACGATCGAGCCGTTCTCCATCACCAGAATCAC
Organism: Streptomyces sp. HSS9-12; assembly: GCF_054963655.1. Taxonomy (NCBI): domain Bacteria; kingdom Bacillati; phylum Actinomycetota; class Actinomycetes; order Kitasatosporales; family Streptomycetaceae; genus Streptomyces; species Streptomyces sp. HSS9-12. The sequence continues at coordinate 83,108 of NZ_JBUEGC010000018.1, forward strand.
ATCGGCGTCGCGGATCGTGGAGAGCCGGTGCGCGATGACGAAGCTGGTACGGCCGTGGCTCAAGGTCGCCATGGCCCGCTGGATGAGCACCTCGGTACGGGTGTCCACCGAGCTGGTCGCCTCGTCCAGCACCAGGATCACGGGGTCGGACAGGAACGCCCGGGCGATGGTGATCAGCTGCTTCTCGCCCGCGCTGACCCCCGTCCCCTCGTCGTCGATCACCGTGTCGTAGCCGTCGGGGAGCGTACGGATGAACCGGTCGGCGTGTGCCGCACGCGCCGCCTCCTCGATCCGTTCGCGTGCAGCCCCCTCCATGCCGTACGCGATGTTCTCCGCGATCGTTCCGCCGAACAGCCAGGTGTCCTGCAGCACCATGCCGATGCCGGACCGCAGCTCCTCGCGGGACATCGCGGCGATGTCGACGCCGTCCAGGGTGATCCGGCCGCCGGTGACCTCGTAGAAGCGCATCAGCAGATTGACCAGCGTGGTCTTGCCGGCGCCCGTCGGGCCGACAATGGCCACCGTCTGGCCCGGTTCGACGGACAGCGACAGGTCCTCGATGAGCGGCTTGTCCGGCTCGTAGCGGAAGGACACATGCTCCAGTTCGACGCGCCCCCGCAGCTCCTGCGGGCGGGCCGGCTGGGCCGGCTCCTCATCCTGCTCGAGGGCGTCGAGCAGCTCGAAGACCCGCTCGGCGGAGGCCACGCCCGACTGCACCAGGTTGGACATGCTGGCAACCTGCGTCAGCGGCTGGCTGAACTGCCGCGAGTACTGGATGAAGGCCTGCACATCGCCGATGGACAGCGCACCGGAGGCGACCCGCAGCCCGCCCACGACCGCGACCAGCACATAGTTGATGTTGCCGATGAACATCATGGCGGGCTGGATGATCCCGGAGATGAACTGGGCCCTGAAACCGGACCGGAACAGCGCCTCGTTCTGCTCGTGGAAGGCGGCGGCCGACTCCTCCTGCCGGCCGAAGACCTTGACCAGCGAGTGCCCGGTGTACATCTCCTCGATGTGCGCGTTGAGTTTGCCGGTGGTCTTCCACTGGGCGACGAACTGCGGCTGCGCCCGCTTGCCGACCGCCGTCGCCACGACCACCGACACCGGCACCGTGACCAGGGCGACCAGCGCCAGCAGCGGCGAGATCCAGAACATCATCGCCAGCACGCCCACGATCATCAGCATCGAGTTGATGATCTGACCCATGGTCTGCTGCAGCGTCTGCCCGATGTTGTCGATGTCGTTCGTCGCCCGGCTGAGCACCTCGCCGCGCGGCTGCCGGTCGAAGTACGACAGCGGCAGCCGGGACAGCTTCGCCTCGACGTCCTCGCGCAGCCGGAAGACGGTCCGCTGGATCACATGCGCCGCCAGCCGGCCCTGTACGACGCCGAAGAGCCCCGAGGCCACGTACACCGCGAGCACGGTGAGCAGCACCGTACCCACCGCCGAGAAGTCGATGCCCTGGCCGGGCGTGAAGTGCATGGAGCCGAGCATGTCGGCGAGCGTGCCGTGGCCCTGCTGCCGCAGCTGCTCGACCGCCTGCTCCTTGGTCGTCCCGGCGGGGAGCTTGCCGCCGATGACGCCGGAGAAGATCAGGTCGGTGGCGTGGCCGAGGATCTTCGGGCCGAGGACGGAGAACGCGACCGTGGCGGTGCCGAGCGCCAGCACGGCGTACAGATGGGCCCGGTCGGGGCGCATCAGGCCCAGCAGGCGCTTGCCGGAGCCCTTGAAGTCCATGGACCGCTCGGCGGGCTGGCCGCCCATGAAGCGCATCGGTCCGGCGGCCGGAGCTGGGCCCCGCCGCGGAGTCATCTGCTGCTGGGCGCTCATGCCGCCTCCTGCTCGGTGAGCTGGGAGAGCACGATCTCCCGGTATGTGGGGTTGGTGTCCATCAGTTCGTGGTGGGTGCCGGTGCCGACGACCTGGCCCTCGTCGAGGACCACGATGCGGTCGGCGTCCCGGATGGTGCTGACCCGCTGGGCGACGATCACGACGGTCGCCTCGGCGGTCTCGCGGGCGAGCGCCAGCCGCAGCGCGGCGTCGGTGGCGTAGTCCAGGGCCGAGAAGGAGTCGTCGAAGAGGTAGATCTCCGGGCGGCGGACCAGTACCCGCCCGATGGCGAGCCGCTGCCGCTGCCCGCCCGAGACATTGGTGCCGCCCTGCGCGATCGGCGCGTCCAGCCCGCCTTCCAGCCGCTCCACGAAGTCCCGCGCCTGTGCGACCTCCAGGGCGTGCCACAGCTCCTCGTCGGTCGCGTCCGGCCGGCCGTAGCGCAGATTGGACGCGACGGTCCCGGAGAAGAGATACGGCTTCTGCGGTACGTAGCCGACAGTCTCCGACAGCAGGGCCGGGTCGAGCTCCTGTACGTCCACGCCGTTCACCAGCACCTGGCCCCCCGTCACATCGAAGAGCCGCGGCACCAGCCCCAGCAGGGTGCTCTTGCCGCTGCCCGTCGAGCCGATCACCGCGGTCGTCTCGCCCGGCCGGGCGATCAGATCGACGCCGCGCAGCACGCTCGCCTCGGCGCCCGGGTAGCGGAAGTCGGCGCCACGCAGCTCAAGATGCCCATTCCGGCGCAGTCGGCGTACGGGTTCGGCGGGCGATACGACACTCGACTCGGTGTCCAGGACCTCCTGGATTCGCTCGGCGCAGACCTCGGCGCGCGGCACCATCATGAACATGAAGGTGGCCATCATCACGGACATCAGAATCTGCATCAGATAGGAGAGAAAGGCCGTCAGCGCGCCGATCTGCATGCCGCCGCCGGCGATCCGGTGCGCGCCGAACCACAGCACGGCCACGCTGCTGACATTCACCACCGTCATCACCAGCGGGAACATCAGCGCCATCAACCGGCCCGCCCGCAGCGCCACATCCGACAGGTCGTCGTTGGCCTGCTGGAAGCGCCGCTGCTCGTACCCGTCCTTCACAAAAGCGCGGATGACGCGGATGCCGGTGATCTGCTCGCGCAGCACCCGGTTCACGGTGTCCAGCCGCTCCTGCATGGTGCGGAACAGCGGCCGCATCCGCCGTACGACCAGGCTGACCACGATGCCCAGCACGGGCACGATCGCCAGCAGCAGCGACGACAGCGGGACGTCCTGGCCGAGCGCCATGATGATGCCGCCGACGCACATGATGGGCGCGGAGACCATCAGCGTGCAGGTCATCAGCACCAGCATCTGCACCTGCTGGACGTCATTGGTGGTCCGGGTGATCAGCGACGGCGCGCCGAAATGTCCCACCTCGCGGGCGGAGAAGCTCTGCACACGCTCGAAGACGGATGCGCGGATGTCGCGGCCGATGGCCATCGAGGTGCGCGCGCCGAAATACACGGCGCCGATGGAGCAGATCACCTGGAGCAGGGTGACGGCGACCATCAGGCCGCCGGCCCCCAGGATGTAACCGGTGTCACCTTTTACGACACCGTTGTCAATGATGTCGGCATTGAGGGTGGGCAGATAGAGGGTGGCCATCGTCTGCAGGAACTGCAGCACGACGAGCAGGGCGATGGCCCGTTTGTACGGTCGGAGGCAGGGGCGCAGGAGACGGATCAGCACGCGGGAGTCTTTCGGTCGGCGCGGCGGGGGCCGGTGCGGCGATGAGGGCTTCGGTGGAAAGGAGTCGTGGCGCATCGGAATTGTCGCCCCGTGGCTGCGAGGCGCAACCGCATTTCGGCAAAGCCGGGTGGTGGCGCAACTCGCCTGTGGGGGAGGCGACTTGGGCTGGAACGCGCGTGAGCGCGGCGACATTCCATATTCCCCCATTGCGCCACCCGGTGCCGCTGCACGCCCGTAAATTGCCGCTTCGCCCTCAGCGCAAGCGGAACAGACTCTTGCATTCCTCCTACGCAGCGGGTTCAGAGTGTCGCGAACGCGTCCGGGTGGGTCTGGTCGCGCACCGCCGCGTACTGCTGCCGTACGGCCTGACCGACGGCCAGCTCATCGCCCGGCTCGAACACCTGGGACGCGGCGCCCTGCCAGAGCGGCGGCTGCTGAGGCGACAGCGTCCCCTGCGTCACGCCGAGGGCCCAGGCCGCCTGCCGGGCCGCGCCCACTGCCGCATAGTCCGCGGGTTGCGGCACGACGATCCGCGCGCCCAGTACACCCGGCGCGATCGCCTGCACGGCGGGCAGCTCGGCGGCCGCCCCCAGCAGGAACACCCGCTGGACCGCGACGCCTCGCGCGCGCAGCACATCCAGCGCGTCCGCGAGCCCGCACAGCATCCCCTCGAACGCAGCCCGCGCCAGATGCTCGGGCTTCATGCTCTCGCGCCGCAGCCCGGCGAGGGTTCCGGCGGTGTGGGGCAGATACGGGGTCCGCTCACCCTCCAGATACGGCAGCATCACCAGCCCGTGCGCGCCGGGTGTCGACTTCAGCGCCCGCGCCGACAGCTCGTCCAGGTCCATGCCCAGCAGCTCGGCGGTGCCGCGCAGGGTGCGTACGGCGTTGAGGGTGTAGACGACCGGCAGATGCAGCCCGGTCGCGTCGGCGTACGAGGTGATCGTGCCGGAGTGGTCGGCCAGGGCCTCGTGGTGCACGGCGAAGATCGACGCGGAGGCGCCGAGCGAGACCACGGCGTCGCCGATCCCGACGCCCAGGCCGAAGGACGCGGCCATCGTCTCGCCGGTACCGGCCGATATCAGCAGGCCCTCGGGTGTGGTCCCGGCCGGCTCGGCCGGCCCGAGCACGTCCGGGAGATCGATCGGCCGGCCGAGCGCCAGCTCCACCAGGTCCGGGCGGTAGCTGCTGGTGGCCGCAGACCAGTAGCCGGTGCCGGAGGCGCCGCCCCGGTCGGTGGTCCGCCGGAAAGGCCGCCCGAGCAGCTGCCACACCAGCCAGTCCTGCGGCTGCAGCGCGGCGGCGATGCGTGCGGCGGTCTCGGGCTCGGTCCGGGCCAGCCAGCGCAGTTTGGCCAGGGGCTGGGCCGCGTACGGTACGGAGCCGACGGCCTCCGCCCACGCCCGGCGCCCGCCGAGCGCATCGATGAGATCGGCGGCCGCGGACTGCGCGCGCTTGTCGTTGCCCAGCAGCGCGGGGCGGATGAGGGAGCCCTCGGAGTCGAGCACCACCAGCGCGTTCTGCTGTGCGGATACTCCGATGGCCTGCACACCTTCCAGCAGCCCGCCGCTGGCGGCCTCGCCGAGCGATATCAGCCAGGCCTGGGGATCGATCTCGGTGGGTTTGCCGCCGGTGTCGCCCTCGTCCTCGACGGGGTGCGGTGCGTATCCCTGCCTGAGCACGTCGCCTGTGTCCGAGTCGCAGACAACGATGCGTGTGTAGTCGGACGAACTGTCCAACCCGGCGACTATCCCCATGACCCCCGATGATGCCGTACGTCGAGCCCGGAGGCCGTATGCAGCCCTGCCCGTCTGCCTCTGGGACGAGCGGGCGGCCAGGGCCGGACCCCTCGTGGCGAGCGACGGGCCGCACGGCCGATTTCCGCCCCTGGCCCGGCGGCGCCGCCTGTGGCCCGGCGGCCCGAGGCGTGGTTGGCCTCGCGGGGCCCTGCGGCTGTGTGGGTGCGCACCAACGGGGGTGCGCGGTGGCGCCGGGCTTGGCCCAGGCTCGGTTCCCGCGTCGGCTGGGAGGAGGCAGCGTTGACTGAGGCGGCGACGAGCTTGCCGGACGTCTGGCCCAGGTGCCGGCCCGAGCGTCCCGATGAGGGGTCGGCCCCCACGGGGCCCGCGAGAGTGGGCGGCCGCGGCACCCGCGGCCTCACGGTGCCGCGCCGCGCCGCCGCCGCGGGGGCCTCAGGTGTTACTCGTGCCCCACTCGTCTTCCTCCTCCGCTCCGCGCTGATTCCGCAGGGAGCGAACGCGGTCGGTCACCGAGTCCGGCAGGCGCGTGCCCAGCTTGGCGCTCACCTTCACGGCGAGCTCACGGCCGCTGTGCACCGCGGCCTCGGCCGTATTGCGGACGGCCGGGTTCTGCGCGACCTCCCGCGCGGTCTTGCGCAGTTGTTCGTACCGCTCCCGGCCGGCGCGCGCACCCAGCACGTAACCGACGGCCACTCCGGCGAGGAACGTGAGCCGGTACCGCATGGCTACCACCCTTCGATCGACGCGTACGGGGGCGCCCGTCCCGCCAGGTTGGCCCCCGGCGGGAGCCTGCGCGAATACCGATTTCGGAGCACCCCCTGGCATGCGCTAATGTATTGCTCGCAGCGAGGGAGCGCCCCCGGGAAACCGGTCGGGCGGATCCGAGCGAGCAGTCCCCTGTAGCTCAATTGGCAGAGCAGCCGGCTGTTAACCGGCAGGTTACTGGTTCGAGTCCAGTCGGGGGAGCCCATGACAAGGCCCCGGTCCAGCGGGGCCTTTTTTCATGGCGTCATGGAGCCGGGAACCGCCGACACGGTGATCGATGTCCTCCAGACGAGGTGATCGCAGCCCACACGGGCGGCAGATCCTATGAGCAGCTATGCTGCGGCAGACGGCGCGCACAAGTGTGCGCGACGCGCCGATACGGGGCGGTAGCTCAGCCGGTTAGAGCAGCGGACTCATAATCCGTCGGTCGTGGGTTCGAGTCCCACCCGCCCCACCAGTAATGTGCTTTGACCTGCAGAAACGTCACTTTGGTGGCTCTGAGTGACGACTCGGGGTCGCCGGGGGAGAATCCGCTGCTCGCAAGTACCGTTTGGGGTGCCACAGCGGGTGCGTGGTTGCCCCGACCAAGGTCCTGACCTGCGGTAATGCAACACATGCTTGTCTGCTGGAGGTTACGCAGCGGAGCCGGAATGCGAGATCCGGTGGACGCTCAGTGGACGCGAGGCAACGGAGACGGGGCGCGGGAAGTCGCGCGGCCTGGCCGGCGCCCCTCTCCCGGCCCGGCTGCCGGACGCCTCTCCAGCGATCCTTAGGGGTCCCGTCCGTGGATGTGACCCCGCCAGTCTCGGCCGGGTGTGGCGACCGGCCCTCGTCCTCATGGAAACGCTGGACCCCGACTGGCCCGACCCCGCAAGGAGGGTGAAGGTATCGTCGCCGCCATGTCTGCGGGAGTTGGCCATCTGCCGATGATCGAGTGTGAGGCTGGTCCGGTCGGTCAGGGGCGCCTTCGGCGGCGCTCCGCGCCAGCCTGAAGGTCACCCTGGGCAGCCCTGACCAGACCGAACAACGGTCTGACTATCGGGCGACCCGGGAACCTCTGGCGCCAGGTTCAGACGTCCTTGATCTGTACGCGGTCGCCGCACAGTTTCGACCAGTCGTCGCGGTCCGAGGTCAGCACAAGCACGGGCGCCGGGGAGCGGAGCGCCATCGCGGCCACGAGAGCGTCGATGGCGTACTTGTGGCCGTGCAGGCCGCCTGTGTCGCTCAGCAACTGCACCGCGGTGAGACTGTCCGCCTGGCTGACCTCCTGGACCTGGAGCCGGGAAAGCACCCAGCGCAGCCGGGCGGTATCCGTCTTCCCGTAGACGGCCTCCACCACTGTCAGGGCCGACACGAGGACGGGCACCGCTACGCGCCGGGCGGCCTCGATCCGGGTGACCATCTGGCGGTCGTTGCGCAGGAGCAGCGACAGGGCTTGGGAGTCCAGAACCAGGGACCTGGCCGCGGGTGTCTTCATGCGGCGCTGTCGCCGGACGCGTACGGCGCCGGTGCGTCACCGAACAGTTCGCGCTGCGCAGCCTGTACCTCGGCCTCGCTCAGCGGTTCGTGCTCGGCTTCGTACGCGGCCACGATCTCGGCGAGGCCGTCCATCGCCAGCTGATGCCGGACGGCCGCGGTCACGTACGCGGACAGGCCGCGCTTGCCGGTGCGCGTGCGCAGAGCGCCGAGGAGTTCCGAGGGCATCGAGACGGAGATGTTCTCCGTGCCACCGGGGCGAGGAGACTTCATGTAGGTCAGTCTAGTACAGGAACTATTACATCGGGTGGAATGCTGCGCGGCCCGCATCGTTCTTGGAGAGCATGAGAGCGCATATCGGCAACGTCTCCGGCTGTATCACCTAGCGGGGCGAGCAGCGCAGGCTGCTTCCAGGGTGGACTCCCGCACGCGGGCCTGGTCGACCAACTGCCCGATCAACTGGGCATCCGGCAGGTCCGCGGACAGTTCGACCTGCCGGAGCTCTGCAACCGCCTCGATGGAGGCCGCCACTTCGCTCATCAGGTGCTCTTCACTGACCGGGAGTTATGTCGAAGACCGTACAGACCCGCTCGGCGCGATCACCGCGCCGAGCGGGCGGCCGACGTCTCGTTGCCGTCCTGTGCTCTAGGACCAGGGCAGGACCAGGGCGCCCCAGGCGACGACGGGGCCGAGGGCGACGATGCCGCCGGTGTAGCTGATCACCTGGCGGTAGAAGCGGCGGGCGTCGACGCCACGGGCGTTGGCCAGGACCAGGGCACCATTCGTGGAGAAGGGGGAGGTGTCGACGATCGTGGTGGACACCGCCAGGGCGGCGATCAGCCCGGCTGCGTTGAGGTGGCCGGAGAGCAGCAGTGGCACGGCGATGGGGATGATCGCCGTGAGGATCGCGGTGGACGAGGCGAACGCCGAGGTGATGGCCACGGTGAAGCACAGCAGCAGGGCTACGACGATCGGGGCGCCCAGGCCCGCGGCGTGCTCGGAGATCTCCTCGATGATGCCGGCCTTCTCGAGCATCGCGATGTACGTCATCATGCCGGCGACCAGCAGCAGCGTGGACCAGCTGATGCCGTCGACCGCCTTCTCCTGTCGCTTCATGTCCACCAGGGCCAGTAGGGCTCCCGCGACCAGGGCCAGGAAGCCGATCTCCAGCTGGAAGCCGAGCGCCCCGACGACGAGGGCGAGCAGGCAGCCCAGAGTCAGCCACTGCCGCCAGTCGGGCCTGCCGGAGACGGCGAGATCCTCGTCGTCTCCGGTCGCGTCGTCTGTTTCGGCCAGTGGAACAGGACGCTTGGCCAGCAGCGCGTAGGTGAGCAGTGACAGCACCAGGTTGATCACGAAGCTGGCGGTGAACAGCGCGACGGGAGACACGTGCAGTTCAGTCTTGTCGACCAGGCCGAGGACCAGCGCACCGGAGACGGCGAGCGGGGAGAACGCGCCCGCGTGGCCGCCGCTGATCACCATCATGCCGACCACCAGCGGGTTCAGCTTGTAGTGGTGGGCGAAGTTCATGCCGATCGGCGCGAGGATCGCGACGGCGGCCGGGGTGAACGTACCGAACGCCGTCAGCAGGGCGGCCACCAGGAACAGCACCCAGGGGATGAGCGCGACCTTCCCGCGCACCAGCCGCACGCCGGCCGCGACGAGCAGGTCGATGGTGCCGTTGCGGCGGGCGACGGAGAACAGATACGTGACACCCACGATCGTCACGAACAGCTTCACCGGAAAGCCTTCGAAGATCTCGTCCTCGGTGAGGCCGAGCGAGGCAGTGCCGACCGCGAAGGTCGCGACGAAGGCAAGAATGCCCAGGTTGATCGGCAGGACGGTGCCGATCACGAACATCACCAGCAGCGCGCCTATGGAGATCACTTCAGGAGACATCTTTGTTCCTTGGTGCAGGAGGGGACGGGAGTGCGCGCCCCGAGGGCGCGAGGCTACCCCGGTGTGGACGGCTGGGGACCGGCCGCCCGAGGTGGGATGCGTCCCGGTCAGGAAGCCTTGCGTGCTCCCCGTTCCGGTACGTAGATGCGGGCGTCGGCGAGCAGCCGGGCGGCCCGCTGCACGGTGACCCGCTCCGGGACGCCGTCGCGGACGTCCGAGCAGCGGACCGCCACGACACCGGCGGGGGTGCCCAGGCGCAGCCATTCGCCGCGCTCTTTGGCGGCGGCCCGGGAGACCACGGAGTCCTCCAGCAGGCCCGCGGCCGCGACGGCGACGGCGGAGGTGAGACCGATCGCCGGGTGGGGGGCGTTCATGGTGAGCATGCGTACCGAGACGTCGTAGTCCTCGGCGGCGATGGGTTCGCCCAGGGTGGTGGTGTACGGCACCGGGGGGCCGATCAGGCCCACCTTGGGTACCGCGTCGCCGGGCTCTTGCCCCGGCTCGAGGAGTCCCATCAGCGGTGCGGCCGCGTGCCGGACCGCGCGCAGCCACGGCACGTCGGCGCGCATCTGGTCCGGGGTCTCGGCGCCGGTGCGCCCGACGCCGAGCGCGTCCACGAGAACCACGGGAGCGCCCGCGTCCACCATGCTCACCCACTGCGGCGCCGCGGTGCCGAGCCGCAGTTCGTCGGCCGCCCGCCCGGTGGGCAGCAGCGAGCCCGTCGTGCCGCCGGCCGGGCGGAGGAAGGTGAGGCCGACCGCCACGCCGCCGGCCCGGGTGCCCGGCACGGTCTGGTCGCCGAACTCGTGCACCACGCCGCCCGTGGTGTCCACCACGCCTTCCAGCAGCGCGCCGGTGTTGCTGTTCCGCATCACCACGCGGGTGCGGTCACCGGTGACGGGCACCAGCCCCTTCGCTACTGCGTACAGTGCGATGCCGGTGGCGCAGTTGCCGCAGTTGCTGGTCCACTCCACCGTGCCGGTGCCGATGCCGACCTGCGCGAAGAGGTAGTCGACATCCACGGCGGGCTCGGGTGAGATGCCGACGACGGCGGCCTTGGAGGTGGTCGGTGTCGCTCCGCCCACCCCGTCCAGCTCCACCGGGTCGGTGGAGCCATAAGCAGCGACCAGCAGCTTCTCCAACTCGCTGCGGTCGGTGGGGACATGGACCTGGCTGAACAACCAGCACTTGCTGGTGCCGCCACGTACCAGGGTCGCGGGAGTGTGCACGGCTTCGGGCTCTTCCTGTGTCTCATGGGAAGGAGAGCGCCGGGCGGACGGTTACGGGCATGCTGCGATCCGGTGAACCGCTCGGCGAATGCGACGACCTTCGCAGACGCGTGACTTGGGCACAATGGCAGATTCCTTCAGTACGGTTTAGCTCAGCTAAACTCTTCGCATGCTGAACGTGCGCCGTCTGCTACTGCTCACCGAGGCCGCCGAGCGCGGCTCGCTCACCGCCGCCGCGGAGGCCATGGGAATGACCACCTCCGCCGCCTCCCAGCAGATGTCCCTGCTGGAACGGGAGGCCGGACAGCCCTTGATCGAACGGCTGCCGCGCGGCATCCGCACCACCCCCGCGGGCGCCGCCCTGGCCGAGCGGGGCCGGGTCATCCGCCGCGAACTGGGCGCAGCCGAGGCCGATTTGGAGTCCTTCGCCGACCTCGACCAGGGCACTCTCAGGCTCGGCTCCTTCCCCACCGCCAGCGCCTCACTGCTGCCGCTCGCCCTCACCCGGTTCAGCCACCGTCACCCCGGCGTGCGGATCGTGGTACGTGCCGGAGTCCTCGACCAGCTGCGCGAGATGCTGCACACGGGCGAGGTCGAGCAGGCGCTGCTGTGGGACTACGAGTGGAACCGCGTCGACGACGACGCCCTCGCCGTCACGCACCTTCTCGACGACCCGACCGTGCTGGTCGTGCCCGCCGACTCCCCGCTGCGCACCCGGCCGGCGCTGCGCCTCGGCGACCTCGCCGATCAGGAGTGGATCATCCGCGCCGACAACCATCCCGTCGCCGACGTTCTGCGCCGCAGCTGCCGCCGGGCCGGGTTCGAGCCGCGTATCGCCTATGCCTCGCACGACTACCAGGAGGCACAGGCCATGGTCGCGGCCGGTCTCGGCATCGCCCTCGCTCCCCGACTCGCCCTCACCAGCCGCCGCAGCGACGTCCGCCTGCTGCCCTTCGGCTCCGACGTGCCCGCTCCCACCCGTCGCATCCTGCTCGCCCGCGCCGCGACCCGCGCCGCGACCCCACCTGCCCAGACCATGGCCCGCGTACTGTGCGCGGTGGCACAGAAGTTCACCGACGCCAGCCTCGACCGCACTCAGCTCGGCGCTGTGCGAAGAGGCGGCATCGGAAGCGTCTGAGAACCGCTGCGGAACAGAGGCGAGAGGCGCCGCTTGCCCCTTGAGCTGGAAGTAGCGCACGTGCCCACGCCGTACGGCATCGCCACCCTGCGTGCTGCCCCACCGCACTCGCCGCCTCCGCCGCCAACCGAGCGGCGAGTGATCGGGCTCGAGCACGAGGCAGCCGAGCCATGAAGGAGGGGGTGCCCCCTCGCCTCATTGAGACGACTGCACGAAGGCGGCGAAGCCGAATCCGACAGGCCGGTTCCGAAGGGCGGGTGCGCGGGATAGGCTCCCCGTACGCGGCTGACCTGCGAGAACGGCCACGGGATCGGCCCTCGGGCGCAGGGGGGAGCCCCCGCTGCGCCGGTAAGGAACTCCGCTGCTCGCAGGTCTGGCCCCCGGCGGGCCGGCCGGATTGGCCAGGATCTCTGCTCGTTGCGAGCCTCTGGCTCTGCCGCGCAGCCCAGTCCACGGGCCGCTCAGTGGACGTGGAGTGGACGGAAGGGCCAGGAAGGATCCGGAAGGACCCAGAAAGCTCCGTCACCCGAATGGCCTATGACCTGCGGAAATATGCGATCACCACCGCGGACACACCGCGCTGAAGGGCCAGCCATCCGCCGGCCGCGTCCCCAACCTCTCAGGGCAATACAGCTGGAGCCCAACGACACCTTCCGCGAGCTCTCGAGATGGACTCGCTGGACTTTCTCAGCTTCATCGAGGCCCTCAGCGAACGCACCGGCCTCCGCATCGACGGCGAGGACACCGCTCAGCTCACCACGCTGCCCGGCTGTGCCGACTTTCTCGTCGCCCGCACGAAGTGAGGTGCCGTAGCCGAAACGTGCGGCATCCATACGATGACGAGGCCCGTTGTCAAACGAGCTGGCGACAACGTCAAGGACACCAGGTCGTTGCGGTGTGTGGGAATGGTCGGCGGTGGCCATGGCGGCGCCAGATCATCCACCTGGTGCAGCAGGCCCAGGCGTCCAATGCCCCGATCCAGAGGCTCGCAGCCGCCGTCTCTGCCCACCTCGTACCGCCGTCACGCCAACGCCGTCGGTGCGTTCGTGCTGTGGTTGACCACCCATTGGTCCGGCACCGGCCCTGCCCTGCTGCTTACGGCCTGCCATCCGAGCCGGGGCAGCTTCATGGTCGGGCGCCGACCCTGGTCTTGGCCTCACTGGCACGTCCTGTCGGTGAGGCCAGTGGCGGAGTGGGCATGCCCGCGTCTTCGCGGAGCCCGGCCAGCCACTCCTGCAACGCCTCCTGGACGGTGTACCGGGGCGTCCAGTCCAGTTCCCGCTGTGCCCGCAACGTGTCCATGATCGGAAAGTGCAGGACCGCGTCGAACAGGGACGGGGGCGTGCGCAACAGATGCGTCCGCCAGGCGGCGGAGACCGCGGCCCGGACCGGTCGGCCCGGCATCGGGAAGGTCCGTGCACCGAACATCTCGGCCAGCATGGCCGCGTCCACAACGGGTTCAGCAGCCAGATTGAACGCGCCGCGCACCGGGCGCACGGTGGCCTGCCGGAAGGCCTCGGCCGCGTCGTCGGTGTGCAGGGCCTGGTACCGCATGCCGGGGATGGCCGGGATGGCAGGCATGCGCTCCGGGCGGGTCAGGCGCTTGGGCACCAGCGGGCCGCGGAACAAGCGGTGCTGCTCGCACGCGGCTTCCCGCTTGAACATGAAGCCCGGCCGCATCCGCACCACACGGATCTCGGGATGTTGGAGTTCGAAGATGTCCAGGACGCGCTCGACGTAGGCCTTCTCCCGGCACAGCGTCGCCTCCGGCCAGCCGTCGGTGGGCCAGGACTCGTCCACAGCCCGGTCCTTGGGTCCGGGCGAGTAGGCCCCGACGAAGGACGCGTAGATCAGCGCGGGGACGCCGGCTGCAGCCGCGGCATCGAAGACCCGGGTGCTGCCGTGCACGTTCGTGCGCCAGGTCGTCGCCGGGTGGTGCGTGGGCTGGAACAGCCACGCCAAGTGGATGACGGCGTCCGCGCCGGCGAAGCGTCCGGCCAAGTCGGTGCTGTCGTCTGCGATGTCCACGCTCGCCCACCGGGTCTTCGCCGGAGACCATTGCGGAAGCCGGCGGGCCAGCCCCAGTATCGAGTCGATCTGCGGGTCCGCACCGAGCGCCTGGACGACGCTGGTGCCGACGTTGCCGGTGGCCCCGACGACCACTACCCGCATGCCAGGAGATGCCATGGAACTCGCCTGCCCTTCCGACGCTGAGGGAATTCTTCGAGTACCGCGCCACGGCCGGAAGACGACAGCGGCGCCACGCGCGGCCACGCGATGCCGCAGGCAGAGGACGAAGGAGCCACTCAGCCACAGCCCCGTCGGCCGACCCGGCTTGCAGCCGTCCGAGCGGGGTCGACACGGTCAATGCTCCTGACGGGTCCCGAATCCGGGTGGCGGGTGCGGTCGACGGCCGGATGATGAGAGGAGGTCGGCAGAGCCGTTCACTCCGGAACCTCTCAAAACCGACTGTCCCCGGGAGGAGTGATGATCGGTCCTCGAATCGTGTCCGGATCAGCACACCAGGCGCTTGCCGGTGCCGTCGCGGCCGCGCCGGACGTGCAGCCCGTGGCCTGCGAGCTGGAGCGGTTTCCGGACGGTGGGCTGCGTCCGGCCGTCGGCCAGGTGCTAGGTGCGGACGTGTACGTGATCCAGCCGACGGGGCCGCGGGTGAACGAACACCTGGTCGCGGGAGTCGATGGGCTCGATGCGTGGCTGTGGTCAGTCCGCAGCGGCCCTGTCGTCGATGGCGTAGTCGATCAGCGGCCTCACGGTGACCACCCCGTCCACGCCCTTGGCGAGCCGTTCGGCGATCTGGGCGGTGCTGCGTTTCTCGACCTCGCCGCGCAGGGTGACGACGCCGTCGTGAACCTGGATCTGCACCTCCTGTCCGCTCAGCTGCAATATCGCTGTTAGTACTTCGTCGCGTATCTCCTCGCGTATCTCCTCGTCGGGACGCAGGAAAACGCGTAGCAGGTCCGGGCGGCTGACGATGCCGATGATGCGGTCTGTTTCGTCCACGACCACCAGTCGCTTGACGTGGTGGCGGTCCATCGCACGGGCCGCCTGGGCGACCGGCCAGTCGGCATGAGCGGTGGCCACGGGGGTGGTCATCAGCCCTGCGGCGTTCTCCGCGCGTGCCTTGGCCTTCTCGTGCGGCCACCCGGGGGGTGTTGCCTTCCCACCGTACTGGTCGGGCTGTTCTGCCTGCTTGCGGAGCAGATCGGCTTCGGACACCAGCCCCATCGGCGCACCATGCTCGTCGGCCACAGGTACGGCGCTGATGCCGTGGGTGGTCAGGAGGGACGTGATCTCCTTGAACGGGGTGTCCGGGCGGACGGTGACGACATCGCGTGTCATCACTTCGCTGACGGTGTTGTGCTGGGCGGTCATCGTCGTAGCTCCTTCCTGCCTTCGTGTCGCGCGGTGGACTGCTCACCCCCCACCTCTCCACTGTGCTCCTCCTGTGTACGGCCCCTGCCGGGGCCGATGGTCTCCCCAATGCCAGAGACACCTGTTGAGCAGGGCTCGCGGCGGAGTCACCCGTGTGACTCCACCATGCGTACTGTCCGGTGGCCGCTCTGGCCGGTGGTCCCGGCTCCGGCACTACCTGAGGAATTCCCCATCCAGTTCCTGCGTCAACTGCCAGAACAGGTCGTCGAAGGAGATCATGCCGATAAGGCGCCCTTCGGCCAGCATGGGAAGGTGACGCACCTGGGCCGCACGCATGGCCGCCCGCGCTGGCAGTCCGCTGCTCGGGTCAACCGGATGAGGCGCTGGTCGGGGGCGGCTCCGACTGGCGCAGGGCGCGCTCGGCCGTGGCGACGTTGTCCTTGACGAGCAGGAAGCTGTCAGGAGTCACCGAAACCGAGTCGATGCCGGCGTCGACCAGGAGGCGGGCGAAGTCGGGGTCGTCGCTGGGGCGCTGGCCGCAAAGCCCCACCTTGCGACTCTTGAGATGGGCAGCGCCGATCAGGGTCCGGATGCTGGTGGTGACGGCCGGGTCACGCTCGTTGAACAGCGCGCGCAGCTGCTCGGAGTCCCGGTCGACACCGAGGGTCAGTTGGGTCAGATCGTTGCTGCCGATGGAGAAGCCGTCGAAGCGGTCGCTGAATGCCCCAGCGAGGATGATGTTGGAGGGGATCTCCGCCATCACATACACCTCCAGGGCGTTGTGGCCGGGGACCAGACCGTGGTCTGCCATGGCCTCCAGGACGCGGTCGGCCTCCTCAAGAGTGCGGCAGAACGGGATCATCGCGACCGTGTTGGTGAGCCCCATTTCGTCGCGGACCCGGCGCAGTGCCCGGCATTCGAGGCCAAAGCCTTCGCGGTAACCCTCGCTGTAGTAGCGGCTGGCTCCCCGCCAACCCAGCATGGGGTTGTGCTCCGCGGGTTCGAACTGCCTGCCGCCGATGAGTCTGGCGTACTCGTTGGTCTTGAAGTCGCTCATCCGGACGATGACCGGCTTGGGCCACCAGGCTGCGGCGATGCGCGCTATGCCGTAGGCCAGCCGCTCGACGAAGTACTCCGCCTTGTCGGCGTAGCGACGGGTCAGCTCGGCGATCCGATCACGGTCGGACTCGTCGGCCAGCTCGTCGAAGCGCACCAGCGCCATGGGATGGATCTTGATGTGGGTGTTGACGATGAACTCCATCCGGGCCAGTCCGACGCCGTCGGCGGGCAGCCGCCACCATCGGAACGCCGCTGAGGGGTTGGCGATGTTGAGCATCACCCTGGTCGCCGTGGCCGGCACCTCGGCCAGGTCGATGTCTCGTTCGTCGTAGGCGAGGACGCCGTCGTAGACGACGCCTTCCTCGCCCTCCGCGCAGCACACGGTGATCTCCCGGCCGTCGGGGAGCACGCTCGTGGCGTTGGTGGTGCCGACGACGGCGGCCACGCCGAGTTCCCGGCTGACGATCGCCGCGTGCGAGGTACGTCCGCCATGGTCGGTGACGATGGCGGCTGCCCGTTTCATGATCGGTTCCCAGTCCGGGTCGGTGGTCTCGGTGACGAGCACGGCACCGTCCTGGAACCGTCCAATCTCGGCGGCACTGCGCAGGTTGCACACCGGACCGGCGGCGATGGCGTCGCCGACGGCCAGGCCGGTCGTCAACCGTTCGCCGCGCTCCTTCAGCCGGAAGGAGCGCAAGGTGGCGGCCGGTTTGCGGGCCTGAACGGTCTCTTGCCGGGCCTGGACGATGTACAGCTCGCCGGTGTTGCCGTCCTTGGCCCACTCGATGTCCATCGGATGCCCGTAGTGCTCCTCGACGAGCACCCCCCACTTGGCCAACTGCAGGATCTCCGCATCGCCGAGCACACACGCCGCCTGCTCCTCATCGGTAGCCGCCACGGTCACCGTGGGCTGCCGCGCGCCGTCGCCGTAGACGACTTTGGTCTGCTTGCTGCCGACCGCTTTGGAGATCACCGGTGTGGTGCCGACCTGGGCGAGCAGCGGCTTGAACACTTGGTACTCGTCCGGGTCGACCCGACCGCCCACGACGGACTCCCCCAGGCCGAACGCCGCGTTGACGAGCACCACGCTTGGGAACCCACTGTCGGTGTCGAGCGTGAACATCACGCCCGCTCCGGCCCGATCGGAGCGGACCATCTGCTGCACGCCGATCGACAGAGCCACTTTCAGGTGGTCGAAGCCGTGGTGCTCCCGGTAGCTGATGGCCCGGTCGGTGAACAAGGAGGCGTAGCACCGCTTGCAGGCCGCCAGCAGGGCCCCCTCGCCCCTGATGTTGAGGAAGGTCTCCTGCTGCCCGGCGAAGCTGGCCTCGGGAAGGTCCTCGGCGGTGGCGCTGCTGCGCACCGCAACGTCCGGGTTGGCCCGCCGCAGGCGGTCACCCAGAGCCCGGTACTTGCAGCGGACGACCTCGGCAAGGTCGGGCGGGAACTGGGCGCCGAGGAACATCCGCCGGATCACCTCGCCGACCTCGGCCAGCTCGGCGCCGCGATGCAGCGCATCGATCCGCTCCGACACCCGGGGGCCCAGGTCGTTGGCAGTGAGGAAGTGCCAGTATGCGTGCGCGGTGGTCGCGAAGCCGCTCGGGATCCGTACGCCCTGCGGCGACAGGTTGCGGATCATCTCCCCGAGTGAGGCATTCTTGCCGCCGGCCACGGCGGTGTCCGCCATCGAGAAGTCCTCCGACCACCTGGCCAGATCCTGCTCAGCCATCGCGCTCTCCTTCCGATGGCGGGGGAAGCCCGATGCCTGCGAACGCCTTCGCCAGTCGCGTTCTGGGTGCTGCTCGAGCTCGTGGCGGGGGCCGCGCAGGAAAGCGTTGCCGACAGGGGGCTGGCGTCTCGGACCGCCGCCGGAGTACTCAGGCGGCGGGTGAGCCCGCCCAGCGGCATCTGGCCTTCACCTCGAATCACCACCGTGAGATCTCCCCTTCAACCGTACGAAGACTTGGTGAGGGCCGCGCGCCGAGCCCCCTCGGTAGTGGCCGCGCTCCGCGTGGCCACGGCGGGCCCGGCCTCTCTCAGCCTCCTGCCAGGGGCACTGCCGCACGCTGGGATCGAACGGGACAATCAGGGCTCCGCGCTCGTCAGACGAAGGAGAGACACGATGACGATCGTCCGACGCAGGGTCGCACTGATCGTCATGATGCAGCTGGCCGGCGCGGCGAGGCTTCCACGTAGACCGAGCCGACGGGGGCTGCCAGCTCGTCATGACGGTGAACGCGCACGCCGCGTCCAGAGCGGGCGATGCTGGCTGCTGCACGAGGAGTCGGAGACGTCTTGTCCGGCTACGGGGACCGGGCGTAGGCCAGTGTCCCCCTTCACGGAGTCCGGCGGTCGCGCGCCGCCACCGCCTGACTCTACCGGCACAGGCCCGGCGCCCGCCCTACTCCTCAGCGAACCGGGTCTGCGACCCGGTCTTAGCCCGCCCGGGCGGCGGTGAGGTGAGCGTCCACGGTGACGACACCGTCGACGCCGTGGCAGAGGCCCACGACCACTGGGACGAGACGCGGTTCCGGGAGGTGCCCTCGCAGGGTGACGACCCCATCCCGGACCTCTACCGCGACGGTGCCCTCGCCCAGGCCGAGGATGCGCCCTAGAACTTGCCGCTCCACCTCGCCGCGGATCTCGACGTCGGAGCGGATGAAGGTGTCGAGCAGGTCGCTGCGGCTGACGATGCCGGTGAGGAGCCCGTGGTCGTCGACCACCGGGAGCTGCTTGACGTGCCGCCTGCGCAGTTCCCGCGCGGCCCGGGGAATCGTCCAGTCGGCGCGGGCGGTGAAGACGGGGCTGCTCATGAGCGCGCCCGCGGTCCGGGCCCGGGCCTTGCCCCAGGCACGTTCCTCGTTCCCGTCCTGCCCCTGCGCATCGGGCATGCCGGTCTCGTGCCGCAGCACGTCGGATGCGGACACGACGCCGACGGGCGCGCCGTCGTCGTCGACGACCGGAGCTGCGGCGATGTCGTTCGCGTCCAGCCGGGCGGCGGCCTCCTGGAGCGGTGTGTCAGGGCGGAGGGTGACGACCTCCTCGGTCATCACGTCACCGACCGTGCGACGGTGCAGCATGGCATCGGCCTCCTCCGCTGTGCGACGGGGCGGTCGCGGTCGGACCGCCCGGGGGGACTACGCGCGGCGCGCCGGCCTTCCGCCGCCTTGCCGGCTCGTCCACGTCTCTCTCTCACCCATGACAGCACCAAGCCGCTCCGGCGACCACTGACGTTAGCCTGGCAGGGAGCCGTGCCTTGGCGGCCTCGATCGATGCCGCGCGACGTCCGTGTTGTACCGGGCTTTCCGATTCTCCAGCCAGGTGGGGTGGCCAGGCGGTTCCTGCCGAGGCGACGCAGTGCAGCCGGCGTCTGGTACGCGGTCAGCAGGAGGAGGGCCGACCTGGACTTGCTGTAGTCGAAGGCCCGTTCCAGGGCCGGGAAGTACTCCAGCATCTGGGCTGGGATGTAGAGCAGGTGCTGGTCGGGGTTGACCAGGAGGGCGATCAGTAGGGCGGCGCCGTCGCTGTCCAGGTCGATGGCCCAGGTGACGCTCTCGCCCCAAGCGAGCACGTCGCCGATCGAGTCAGCAGCTCGGCCTCGTCGTTGAGTATGCGTCGAGACAGCTTGCGCCGTCCTTCGGCATCGCTCACCACGCAGTGGTGAGCGCCCTTCTTCGCATCCGGGCCAGCCCGCAGTTCGGGCACCAGTGCCTCCGTCGTCCGTGTTCAGTTGCTGTCCCGCCATTAGCGGTAAGCGTGATCTTGGATAGGGAGGCGCTGCGGCCGCTTCTTGCAGTGGTGTCCTCATCCTCCTCCGGTCGTGCAGCTTCGCAACTCCGCGGTACAGGTCAGGAGGGGGTACCCAGGGTGAGCTGGGCACAGTGGAAGTCGAAGTGCTGGGTGGGATACCGGTAGACGTCCTCGAGGGTCATCGCGTCCTGGAAGAACGGATCCCACCGCACTGGAAAGTGCATCGTCCGAGCCAACTTCTCCTCCGGCTCGGCATCAAGGCGATGGGACAAGGCGGCAAGGGTGCGATCGAACTTCACACCCATGCGGCGGCGGTTGTACACCAGGGCACCGCCCACGGCCCCCCAGTAGTTGATCAGGTCGAACGGGCGCGTCAAGGCATTGAGCAAACGCGTCCAAGCGCGGCTCGCGCCCGGCGGAAGACGACCGAACAGACGCACCAGCGGAAGCAGCGCCAGCACGACGATGTAGCCGAACAGCATGTGCGGGCTGGCCCGGATGCGGCAGTTGGCGGCCGAGGCGCTCAGGCGCAGGCCGTCCGGCTGGGCGGAGCGGTACCTGATGGAACGCCTGGTCAAGGCGGAGGGCGACATCGACGCGCTGGTCGCGCTGCACGCGCAGGACCTCGACCCGTCCGGTGCCACCCATCTGCGCATCGCCGAGGAGCTGGAATCGGCGGGCCGCGCGGACGAGGCGCTCGCCTGGGCGGAGCGCGGACTACGGGAGTGCGCCGCCGAGACGCACATCGACGGCCGTCTGGTCGACCATGTGTGCGCCCGGTACGCGAAGGCGGGGCGGCCAGACGACGTGGTCGCGGTGCGGCGGGACCGGTTCCGTGTCGAGCGGTCCCTGGCCGCTTACCAGCAACTGCGCGGTGCTGCCCAGTCGGCGGCGTGCTGGGAGGCTGAGCGCGTGGCGGCGCTGTCCGCCTTGAGGGAGGATGCCCGTCATGATCGCGGCGGCTGGTATGGCGGCCCTGTGCTGATCGACGTGCTGCTCGACGACGGCGACCTGGACGCCGCGCGGCGGGAGGCGGTCGGCCGGATCGACGACCGGCAGTGGGAGCGGCTCGCCGACCTGTCGCGTGAGACGCGTCCAGCCGAGGCGCTCGGCGTGTACCTGCGGCTGGTCGAGGGGTTGAAGCAGCCGACCGGGGACCGCGCCTACGAGCGCCTGGCACGGCTGCTGCTGGGTGCACGTGACTGCCATCGTGCGCTGCGGACCGAGGACGCGTTCACCGTGTATCTGGCTAGTCTGCGGACGGAGCCGAAACGCAGGCGGAAGCTGATGAGCAGTACGGGCTGTGAAAGTGGGGGGTGCCCGGCGCCCGCTTACTGTGTGTGGGACGGCGTCTCTCAGTCCTGAGACCGATCAGCCCCTTGAGACCGGTCAGTCCTTGAGATCGATCATCCGTACCGGCTGTCCGGTCGTACGGGCGATCGCCTCGAAGTCGCGGTCGTAGTGGAGCAGCGTCAGCCCCGCCTCTTCCGCGGCAGCGGCGACCAGCAGATCGACGGGGCCGGCACTGCGATGCTCGCCCTTGGTGGTGAGCATTTCCTGGACGACGCATGCTCGCCGGAAGATGCCGTCGGGCATGGGGCACCAGCTGTAGTGGGCGTTCAACGTGCGCTTCACGCGCTCCCGGTCCGCCGCCGAGCGTGTTGAGTAAAGGACTTCCAGTTCGGTGATGTCGCACAGGGCGACGAGTCCCGCGCCGATCCTGTCGTCCCACTCGGCCGTGGTCCGGCCGAGGAGGACACGGGCGAGGGCGGAGGTGTCGATCAGGTAGTCGGCGACGGTCACTCGTGCGCCCCTGCGTCGTGGGCACCGTCCGGCCCGCCGGAGGGCCGGTACTTGCTCTTGTCAAGGAGGATGTCGATGTCCAGGGCGCCTTCGGCGGCCAGTTCGCGGGCTTCTCCCAGAGCGCGCAGTCGCCGGTAGCGGGCGGTGACCTCCCGCAGGGCGGTGTTGATGGTGTCGCGCTTGGTCGTGGTGCCGAGCTCCTTGGCGGCGGCCTCCAGCGCCTCGTCGTCGAGATCGATCACGGTGCGGCTCATGGCGACCCCTTGCATACGGCGTTGTATATCAATATACATTACCTGGTATGCCTGGCGGGGTGTTGCCTGTTCCGAGTCGCCTGCGCCTGGCAGCCCGGCAAGAGTGGCCGGGATTGCCGATGCCGGGGTTCTCATCGGGAAGAATGCCAGGACGATAACGTCCCGGTGCATAGACCGCTGGGCCCGGAGCAGGTGCGCGCGTAGGCGGCGTGGTCGAGGTCGTGGATCTCGTCGGTGAGGCCCTGGAACTCCCCGCAGGGCGGGACGACCAGCCGCACGGGGTGGTGGGGACCGCCGAGGGAAGCAGCGGTGCGGGTAGGGGCGTAAAGGATCGTGGATGCCCAGGGGCAGCAGTTCGAATCCACTATCAATGACACGACTGCGGGCCCTGGATTCCCGGGAAGCATCAGCGTCGAGCCGGGCGGACGCCGCCCTCGGGTTCATCGTCCGCGAGGTGCCGACGGCATCGAAGATCGCCAAGGTGCAGTTCGCCATGAACAGCGGGTTCTCCCGGGACACCGGTCAGTAGAGGGTGCCCTGACCTGACGGAGAGCGTACGGAAGATGCCAAAGAGGGCTCTTGCGCCCGTAAGGGACCTGTTACCGCGTGCCGTGGCCCTGCTGGGATGCGATTCCTTCGAAGGGTCCAACGGTCCGGGAGGCGGATTGTCGCTTCATCGCCTCTCCGTCCTCCGTCTTCCTCGTCTTCTCCAGGAGCACTCGATGGATGTGGCCTTCGTCGTCGTCACGGTCGCGGTGTTCGCGCTGTGCCTGTCATCGTCAAGGGGCGGCGAAACTGCGACCGTCGAGAACGTCGTCGACCTGATCGCGGTCGTCTCCTGGTCGGCTATCTGATCCTCGCCTCATCAAGCCGGAAGTTCTGAGCACGCCCATGAGCCCCGTCCTCCCGTCTCGCCCGGCCGTCCTTCCCGCCCGTGAGGCACCGGGCCGACCGGAGATGCCGCTTCCCGCCGCGTAGCGAGACGACGCCACATAGGATTTCCGGGCCACGTGACGGTCCTTCAGAATGGGTCATGGATGTCCGCTGTCGACGCTGCCCTGCGGGAAATCGAAGCACTGTGCAGAGCCGTCAAGCTCGACAAGGCCCAAAGCCTGGCCAATGGGTTGGTAGACGGTCTTCCCGTCCATGATCTGGAGGCGTGGGAGACCCAGATCCGGGCAAAGAGAACGCCGCGTGACCGAACCCGACCCCTTCGACCGACCCGGCACCACCCCGGCACCGCGCCGCCGACGCCCGGCCTTCGCCGGACCCCGCGACGAGATCGACCTGCCGCCCTTCGACCAGATCGCCCCCACCCTCGAACCGCCGTGGAGCAAGGAGGACACCGACACCCCCGACCGCACCGCCGCCTACCAGCACCCCCACGGCCACCGCATCGGCCTCCGCGTCCAGCCCCACGGCCTCGCCATCCAGACCTGGATCACCGCAGGCCCCGACCTGCCGCCGATCCCCGACGGCACCGACGTCGAGCAAGCCGAAGCACAAGCCGCCAACGACGCCCGGCTCCAGCCCGGCCGCACCTGGCACGCCGTCCTGACCACCCGCACCAGCAAAGCCCTGGCCGCAGTCCTCGGCACACTCGTCCGCGACCACCTCATCCCCGCACTCACCCGCAAGCCAAAGCACGTCAGCACGACACCCGGCGAACCACAGCCCGACACCACCATGGAAGGACCCGCCACATGACGCCCCTGCGCATCGCCAGCCCCAGCGATTTCATCGAGCTGATGCCGTTCCTCCTCGGCCACACTCCGGAGAACTCCCTGTCCTCCACGGCGCCCTGACCATCAATCCCACGTGTCGCATGGCCAACCTGCTCCACGACTCCATCAACCGCGGAGTCGATAGGGGAAAGCTTCTGGCGGCCTTCCGCACAGGCCACGTGCTCAGACGAGCGGGGACGGTTTGACGGGTAGCCGCGCTGCGGGGTTCTTCAGTTCCCACCCACCGGTCGGAAAGGCAACCTACGGGATCGGGCCAACTGACGGTGGAGGGGGTGATTGGGCGGCAGTCAGTGGAGGGCCTTGCCCAGCCGAGACGGCGGAAATGCCCCGGCGTGAAGCGGCACTGACTCCCTCTTCCAAGCGTCTGCCTGGTGCGCGGGACAGAGCAAAAATGACGGCGAGCGAGACAGACGGTGCGCCTATCGCAAAGCCTGCAACTATGGGCTCGCCAACGTCCAATGCGTACTTAGCGAAGATCACCATCAGGCCAACCGAACCGATAGCTAGGAACTGCCCGAGGATCTTTGTGGCTGCGCGGGCTGTCTCAAGACGGCGCCTGTGTCGTTCTTCCGCGAGCGACTCCGAGAAAATCTCTGCAGCCAACCCGGGCTTTAGTGCCTCCCACTCTTGGGCGGCCTTGGGCGGGGGAAGCATGTCGCTCCATCGATTGGCCGATCGGCGGGCCACTATATGTTCTCCTCCCCACCGTTATCTGACACTGAGGAACCCAACGGCAAGGGAGACGGCCGCGGATCGGTCGAACGGGTTTGCGGCGACGCTAGCGAATCGTCGGCTTGGTGATCGTCGGCTGTCTCCAGCTCGCGCAATTTGCTTTCGAGGTAGGCCGTCATCCGCGCGCGGTACTCGCGTTCGAAGGCGCGTAGGTCCTCGACCCTGCGCTCCAGCGTTGCGCGTTCGAGTTCCAGTGAGTGGCCACCGTCGGTGAGGTGGGCCTGCGCGTCCTGCTGTGGCGTGCCAGTCGTGGTACGCGAGCTGGCCCAACTACCCGCATACACAGCGGGAGAGGTTGGCACATCGAGTTTGTTTATCACCTCAAGCAGATGCTCATGCGTCAAGCCAGGGCGCATGACAGCCTCTGCTTCTTCTTTCTTACCGCGAGAGTGCAATAGCCATGCCAGGCCTGTACGAGGCCGAAGGGCTACCGGGCGGCCCGTCGGCATTGTCAATGCCTGCCGGAATTTGACCTCAGCCTCGAGTAGATTGCCATTGGCGGCGAGGGTGTCGGCTAGTTCGATCAGGACGTCGGGGTCGTCAGGCGCCTGCTCGCTTGCCCGATCAAATAGTCGGACTGCTTGGTCTAGGTCTCCATGGGCTGCATACTCGCGCGCCAGACCTAGCGCAGAGGTGACGTCGATAGGGTGATGAAAACTACCCATTCCCGGGCCCTCCCGAACTGGGGGAGGGCCGAGGGTTTCGTACTTTGCACGAATGCGCTCTGAGAGTCGCGAAATTGCCGGTGCTTCGCTGGTGAGAGAGTCCGATCGGTCCACGAGCCCAGGAGCCATTACGCTGAGTGCACCCGACAGAAGGGCTGGCCACTCCAAGGTCTCACCCCCATGAGAAGCGTAGCCGTAGTGTCCGCCGACAGGTGGACGGCGGGCAAGCCCCCACACACCAGGGCGCCACAAGGTCACCAGCCGCACTGCACCCGTAGACGATCTCACACAGGTCCACATTTGCGTCGGTGTTTCCCCGTCCCGACATGTGCCGTTACCCGCCGTCTGCACAGCGGTGCATGCATGAAGGTTGCCGCGATCCGCTCGTCGACGTCGACCATGCCCGGCGAGTGAGACGCGGAACGTGCCAGACGACGCCGGATCGGTCGAGCATGGCGAGTGCGTCGGCGGTGTAGGGGGCGACATGGTCCAGGTCGACGGGGCCGGGCTCCGGCCGGAAGAACAACAAACTAACCTCTGATTATGCGGCCGACTAGGGAAGAAGCCGCGCGGCTTCACCTTCGGGCGAAGTGGGCGGGGCTCCTTTCGTGAGGTTAGGCATGCTGGTTGTGACCTGCGTTGATGCGGACATGAGGTTTTAGGAACCGTAGTTCGATTGTGTCGTGCAGTCCTCGTCGGCGGGCTTCTTCCCGTGGGTCTTCGGCCTCTGCTGGATCTGCCGTCACGGAAAAAGCGTCGGAGCCTGACGTGGTCTACGGCCAGGTGGACATGTGGCGAGTCAGGCCTCTGGAGAGATGACCGGCACGGGCGCAGGCCCGAGGGCAGGGCGTCCGGGTCTGCGCCTGATCGGTCGTTATGGCCTTGCGCACGGGACTGCAGTCCTGCTCCGGCCTCACCCACCCCGCTCTTGAAGGAACTCCGATGCTTGCCAGCTCGACTTCAGTCGCGCCGTCATGCAGTGACCTGCCTCGATGGGCGTCCGTGCTCCTCCGAAGGCGTGTGGAAACTCAGCAAGTGGCCCGGTAACGCCGGCACGCGAGTTGCATAAATCTCGCACGCTCCTGGGCTGGTGGTCGCGTTAGACGTCGTTTCTTTTGGCACGATCGTTCGTTGAACCGTGCATGACGGATCTCGTTGAGCGGCTGGTGCCGGACGGGTTGTGGGTGTTGTTCAGGCGGGTGGTGCCGCCGACAGTGCTCACGCGTCCGCAGGGCGGTGGCCGACGCCGGGCCGGTGACCGTGAAGCCTTGGCTGCGATCATCTTCGTGGCGACCTCGGGCTGCACGTGGCGGCAACTGCCGCCGGTGTTCGGTCCCGCTTGGCCCACGGTCTACCGCCGGTTCGCGCAGTGGAGCCGGGACCGGGTCTGGGCCAGGCTCTACCGCGTGATCCTCGACGAGCTCGGGGCGCGGGGCGAGCTGGACTGGTCGCGGTGCGCGATCGACTCGGTCAGTCTGCGGGCCACAAAAGGGGGCCATTGACGGGACCGAATCCGACCGACCGCGGCAAGTTGGGATCGAAGATCCACCTGATCACCGACCGGAACGGACTGCCGCTGTCTCTGGGTATCTCCGGCGCGAACATGCACGACAGCCAGGGCCTCGAGCCACTCGTGCGTGGCATCCCGCCCATCCGGTCGCGCCGCGGACCTCGGCGTCGACGGCCGGCGAAACTGCACGCGGACAAGGGCTACGACTATGACCACCTGCGCCGAGGTCTCCGTCGGCGGGGTATCCGTCACCGCATTGCCCGCAAGGGGGTCGAGTCTTCACAGCGGCTGGGCCGCCACCGGTGGGTGGTCGAAAGGACAGTGTCCTGGTTGGCCGGCTGCCGTCGTCTGCATCGCCGTTATGAACGCAAGGCCGAGCACTTCCTGGCCTTCGTCGGCATAGCCGCAAACCTCATCGGCTACCGCCGCCTGAAGCGACGAAGCGCCTGTCACGAGCGGGAGAACACAGCCACGTCGTAGCGTTCGACGACCGGCCGGGGCCTGTCCAACGCCTCGCTCCGGGCCGCGTCCTCCAGGCGGACAAGCCCCCGGTGGAACTCCTCATCGGTGAGATGGGTGAACTTCGACTGCGGACGGCTGACCAGCCTGGCGTGGTACTCCGCCAAGTTTGCTGCGATCGGCTGGGTGAAGGAGTTGACCTCGTCCAAGGTGAATCCGGCCGAGACGAAGTCGGCGACCACTTCCTCTTCACCCGGGAAACGCCGCTCGTCGATTGCCCGGAGTTGCGGCCAGTGATCGTACACCAGCGCGTCCAGCCGTTCGCGGAACGTGGTGCGAACGACCACTTTCCCGCCGACGCGCAGCACGCGGACCAGTTCCCGGGCTGCTCGCGCGCGATCGGGGATGTGATGGATCACGCGGGACATCAAGGCCAGGTCGAAGACGCCCGCAGCGGCGGGCACCGCGTCCGCCTCCCCCGACAGATACCGCACCGCGGGATGCGGATGATGCCGTCGGGCCTCAGCGAGCATCACCTCGGACGCATCGACGGCCACCACCTCACTTCCCTCGATCCAGCGAGCCATCCCGGCCGAGAAGACGCCCGTTCCCGATCCGATCTCGACGATGGACGGCGATGACCGCTGCACGTAGGAAGCGATCAGCTCGACCCAGGCCCGCAGCGAAGCCTCGGGCATCTCGTTGCCACGCTCGTAGGCGCCAGCCAGTCGCTCATCGTCATAGACACGGCTCATGGATCCGATCCTCACCCAGGGATCACACCCAAACAAGAACGCCTTCGCACGCCGCACGCACCCAAGGAAACGACGTCTTAGTACGCGTGGGTGATGCGGCGGCGGCGCATGACCGTGAGCAGGACCGCCTGTTCATGGCCAGCACCACCCGAACACCGCCGGTGACGATCCGGC
>NZ_JBUEGC010000019.1:0-108995 GCF_054963655.1 Streptomyces sp. HSS9-12
CTGCTTGCAGTAGAGGTTTGCCGCCAGTGCGGCACGAGGGGCTGTCGTCGGTCCGGTGAACCGCGTGACAACTCAAGGGAGATTACACGACCCTCCTGCGCTGTTTCAAACCCGCAGCCCGGGGGCGCATTGGGGTGTCCCGACGGCGCCCCATGCCCATTGGCGCGCGCCCAACTTCCGGTAGACACAGGGCAGTACGCCCCGGCCGCGCTAACCGGGCGCTACCGGAGAGGCCTGGGCGTCACCCGTTGCCGGAGGCGAGCTCACGGCTGCGGTCGCGGGCGGCCTCGAGGGCGGCGATCAGCGCCGCTCGTACGCTGTGCCGCTCCAGCTCGCGGATGGCGTTGATGGTGGTGCCGGCCGGGGAAGTCACCGCCTCGCGCAGCTTGACCGGGTGCTCGCCGCTGTCCCGAAGCATGACGGCGGCACCGATGGCTGCCTGCACGATCAGGTCGTGCGCCTTGTCGCGAGGCAGGCCGAGCAGGATGCCGGCGTCGGTCATCGCCTCGACCAGGAAGTAGAAGTACGCCGGACCGGAGCCGGACAGAGCGGTGGCCGCGTCCTGCTGGGCCTCCGGCACCCGCAGGGTCTTCCCGACGCCGCCGAAGATCTCCTCGGCGTGGGCGAGGTGCTCCTCAGTGGCATGGCGGCCCGCGGAGATGACGGACATGGCCTCGTCGACGAGGGCCGGCGTGTTCGTCATGACGCGGACGACGGGCGTGTTGGGGGCCAGCTTCTCTTCGAAGTACGCCGTGGGGATGCCGGCCGCGCCGCTGATGACCAGACGGTCGGAGGGGACGTGCGGGGCGAGCTCGGCGAGCAGCGCGCCCATGTCCTGCGGTTTGACCGTGAGGATGAGGGTGTCGGCCATCTTGGCGGCCTCGGGGTTGGAGACGGCCTCGACGCCGTAGCGGGCGCGCAGCTCCTGGGCGCGCTCCGCGCGGCGGGCGGTGACCAGCAGGTCGGCGGGCGACCAGCCGCCGCGGATCATGCCGCTGAGCAGGGCCTCGCCGATTTTGCCGGTGCCGAGAACGGCGACCTTCTGCGTCATGGTGTCGCTCACCCCATCCGATGCGGTGTCGTGCGCCTTGCGTGCATCTCCTGCGGGGCCATCCTCGCACCGAGGGGCAGGTGGCGGCGGGTGTGTCCGCCTGGCGGTACGGGCGTCGCCGGGCATCCCCTGCCGACCGTAGGAGTACCTCGCCAGCGCGCCGCACGCACCGCAGGCGCATTCCGTAGCGCACCGTACGACCCAGGCGCGCGGCCACGGCCGAGCCCTGCACCTAGCTCCCCCTTCAGCTCACCTTGTCGCTCTTCCTTCACTTCGTGCCTGTCGGTAGAAATTTAACGTCTTCGTAAAATGTGAAGTTGCGGTCGGCTATTGGCCTTTGAACACAATGGAGTTCGCGGTCGTGGTGATGGGGGGGGTGGGTCATGACGCGGGCGGTGGCAGCCGTCAAAGTGCTGCTTCTCTCGCTGTTCGCGCTGCTTTCGCTCGCGCTCGCCGCCGAGACCGCCACCGCCCGGCCGGCCTCCGCCGACCGCACTGCCGTCGTCGCCGGCTCTGACTCCGAACCGACGCTCGCCGCGATGCCCAGGTGCGCCCAGCACATCGCCGCGCACTTCCCGCACTGCCAACTCCGTAGAGCTGACCGGGCCCACTCCGGCGGGCCCTCGTACGCCGGCCGAACCGACTGTGTCCTCCGCTGCCCCGCCGCGGCCAGGCCGCAAGCCGCCGTGCCAGCCGACGCGCACTGCCTCGCGCCGTCGAGATCCGGCGAACTCGCCATCTGCCTCCAGGTCCTCCGCTGCTGAGCGGAGCCTTACGCCCCAAACCAGCCCGTACCGATCCGTACCCGCACTGATGCGTACCGGTCCCTTACGGGCCCGTACGTATCGGCTCAGCCACCTCTCCTGGAGGCATCCATCATGCACAGTTTCATCGGCCATGCCCGCTCCCTCGGGAAACGAATAGCCGCTCAGCGCCCGGCGCGCGAGCGATCCGGGTGGCTGACGGCCGGGCAGCCGCCGCCGCACGGCTGCTGGTTCCACACCGTGGACACGAGGCTGGTGCTCGCTCGCCAGCCGTCCGTCGACGCCTTCCCTCCGCTGGGAGCGCCGTCGTGAGGGCCGTCAAGCAGGGGCACCTGCGTCCATCGCGGCATCTGCGCGCCGACGTCACCGCTTCGCTCGTCGTCTTCCTGGTGGCCGTCCCGCTGTGCGTGGGCGTGGCTGTCGCCTCCGGCGTCCCGGCCGAGCTCGGGCTCGTCACCGGCATCGTCGGCGGGCTGGTCACGGGCCTGCTGCCCGGCAGCAGCCTGCAGGTCAGCGGTCCCGCGGCCGGGCTGACCGTGCTCGTCTACGAGGCCGTGCAGGAATACGGGCTCGGGTCGCTCGGCGTGCTCGTGCTCGGGGCGGGACTTCTGCAGCTGACGATGGGCGCCCTGCGGTTGGGGCGCTGGTTCCGGGCCATCACCGTCGCGGTGGTGCAGGGCATGCTCGCGGGCATCGGCCTGCTGCTGATCGCCGGACAGCTGTACGCGCTGGTCGACGCGAAGGCCCCGTCGAGCGGGCTGGCGAAGATCGGCGCGCTGCCGGGGCTGGTCGGCGATACGGCCGGCTCGGGGCCCGCCCTGGCCGCGCTGGCCATCGGAGCCGGGACGGTCGTGGTGCTGGTGCTGTGGCCGCGTATCCCGGCGGTGGCGCGGCTACTGCCCGGGCCCCTGGTGGCGGTGGCGCTGGCCACGGCCGCGACCGTGGTCCTGGATCCGCCGGTGGCGCGGGTGGAGGTGCGTGGACTGCTGGACTCCGTACGGCCCCCGGGTGGCGCGGACTTCGCCCGGCTCGCGGAGGTCGGCATGATCGGCACCCTGATCGCGTTCACTCTGATCGCGTCGGCGGAGAGCCTGTTCAGCGCGGCCGCGGTGGACCGGCTGCACGACGGGCCGCGCACGAGCTACAACAAGGAGCTCATGGCGCAGGGTGCGGGCAACGCGGTGTGCGGGGCGCTGGGCGCCCTGCCGATGACCGCGGTGATCGTCCGGAGCGCGGCCAATGTGCACGCGGGCGCGCGAACCAAGGCGTCCCGGGTGCTGCACGGTGTGTGGCTGCTGATCTTCGCCGCGGTGTTTCCGGCGGCCCTCGCGGTGATTCCGGTGGCGGCGCTGGCGGGTGTGCTGATCCACGCGGGCTGGAAGCTGATGCCGGTGACGTCGCTGGCGCCGCTGTGGCGCGAGCACCGCGGCGAAGCGGTGGTGCTGGGGGTCACGGCCGTCGCGATCGTGGTGACGAACATGTTCGAGGGCGTTGTCCTCGGGCTGCTGATGGCGGTCGCGAAGTCGGCGTGGGAGACCTCACATGTCCATCTGGAGGTCACCGAGCCCGACTCCGAAGCCGGCGACGACAACGAGGGCGCGCCCGGGCCCATACGGGTGCGGGTGCTGGGCAACGCGACCTTTCTGCGGCTGCCGAAGCTTCTCGACGAGCTGGAGGCGCTGCCGCGCGACCGGGTGATCGAGCTGGATCTGACCGGGTTGCGGCACCTGGACCACGCCTGCCGTACGGCGCTGACGGGGTGGGCGGACCGGCACAACGAGGAGGGTGTCGGGCCTGTGCGGATCGCGGCCGTGAAGTCCTCCTGAACGGCCGCCGCCCATGGCGCCTCCCGGCCGGCCAGGCCGGGGGACGCTCCACAGGCCCCGATCGGTGACGGTCTACGCCGGCCCCGTCAACGGTCAGGGTTCGCGCACCCCGGTCACCGCCACATCTTCGGCGTGGACGCCCGCAAAACGTTGCGCTGGCGAGCGCGCGCCGGTTGTGCGTACGCCCCACCATTCCCGTATCCGCGCGGGAATGATGGGGCGTCGGCCCGATTGCGGACTGGGCGTCAGCCCAGCTTGGAGACGTCCCGCACCGCGCCCTTGTCGGCGCTCAGCGCCATCGCGGCGTACGCACGCAGCGCCTGCGAGACCTTGCGGTCGCGGTTCGCGGGGCGGTAGCCGCCGAGGCGCTCGAGCAGGGCGGTGCGGCGTGCCTCGAGCGTGGCGTCGTCGACCTTGAGCTCGATCGTCCGGTTCGGGATGTCGATACGGATGATGTCACCGTCCTCGACCAGCGCGATCGTGCCGCCGGAGGCCGCCTCGGGCGAGGCGTGCCCGATGGACAGGCCGGACGTGCCGCCGGAGAAGCGGCCGTCGGTGATCAGCGCGCAGGCCTTACCGAGGCCGCGGCCCTTCAGGTACGACGTCGGGTAGAGCATCTCCTGCATACCGGGGCCGCCCTTGGGACCCTCGTAGCGGATGACGACCACGTCGCCTTCCTTGATCCGCTTGGTGAGGATCTTCTCGACGGCCTCTTCCTGCGACTCGCAGACGACCGCCGGGCCCTCGAACCTCCAGATGGACTCATCGACGCCCGCCGTCTTCACCACGCAGCCGTCGGCCGAGAGGTTGCCCTTGAGGACTGCCAGACCGCCGTCCTTGGAGTACGCGTGCTCGACCGAGCGGATGCAGCCGTTCTCGGCATCCTCGTCCAGGGCCTCCCAGCGCTCCGACTGGGAGAAGGCCTCGGCGGAGCGCACGCAGCCCGGGGCGGCGTGCCACAGTTCCACGGCCTCCGGGGAGGGGGAGCCGCCGCGGACGTCCCAGGTCTTCAGCCAGTCCGCCAGGGACGGGCTGTGGACGGCGTGCACGTCCTCGTTGAGCAGGCCCGCGCGGTGCAGCTCGCCCAGCAGCGCGGGGATGCCGCCGGCGCGGTGCACGTCCTCCATGTAGTACGTACGGTTCTTCGCGACGTTCGGCGCGACCTTCGCCAGGCAGGGCACACGGCGCGACACCGCGTCGATCTCCTCCAGGCCGAACGGAACGCCCGCCTCCTGGGCGGCGGCCAGCAGATGCAGGATCGTGTTGGTGGAGCCGCCCATGGCGATGTCGAGCGCCATGGCGTTCTCGAAGGCGGCGAAGGTGGCGATGCTGCGGGGCAGGACCGTCTCGTCGTCCTGCTCGTAGTAGCGCCTGGTGAGGTCGAGGACCGTACGCGCGGCGTTCTCGTACAGCGCCTTGCGGGCCGTGTGTGTGGCCAGCACCGAGCCGTTGCCGGGGAGGGAGAGGCCGATGGCCTCGGTCAGGCAGTTC
Organism: Streptomyces sp. HSS9-12; assembly: GCF_054963655.1. Lineage (NCBI taxonomy): Bacteria > Bacillati > Actinomycetota > Actinomycetes > Kitasatosporales > Streptomycetaceae > Streptomyces > Streptomyces sp. HSS9-12. Next base: position 5,133 of record NZ_JBUEGC010000019.1, read on the forward strand.
ATCGAGTTGGCCGTGAACATGCCGGAGCAGCTGCCGCAGGTCGGACAGGCGTTCTCCTCGATGCGGAGGATGTCCTCGTCCGAGACCTTGTCGTTCACAGCGTCGGAGATCGCGTCGACCAGGTCGAGCGTGCGGACCGTGCCGTCGACCAGGGTGGCGCGGCCGGCCTCCATCGGGCCACCGGAGACGAAGACCGTCGGGATGTTCAGCCGCAGGGCCGCCATCAGCATGCCCGGGGTGATCTTGTCGCAGTTCGAGATGCAGATCAGGGCGTCGGCGCAGTGGGCCTCGACCATGTACTCGACGCTGTCCGCGATCAGGTCGCGGGAGGGGAGGCTGTACAGCATGCCGCCGTGGCCCATCGCGATACCGTCGTCGACCGCGATCGTGTTGAACTCGCGCGGGATGCCCCCGGCCTCCCTGACGGCCTCGCTCACGATCCGGCCGACCGGCTGGAGGTGGGTGTGGCCCGGCACGAACTCCGTGAACGAGTTGGCGACGGCGATGATCGGCTTCCGCCCGATGTCCGCACCGGGTACCCCGGAGGCGCGCATCAGGGCGCGGGCGCCCGCCATGTTGCGGCCATGGGTGACGGTGCGGGACCTCAGCTCGGGCACGTGGGTCACTCCCTCAGGGTTCATCCGTGGTGGCGCCGACGGAAGCGGCTGCGATCGAGCCTACGCCTCACTCCACGATCTGGACAGCTTGTCCGGATACCGGGATGAAAGGGGGCCGGTGTTCGAGCAGTCGCCCCAGAGGCCGGTGTTCGAGCAGTCGCCCCAGAGGTGGTGCCGAACCCGCCTCAGCGAGGGGCGGTCAGCTGGACGAACGGCGGCCGCGACGCCGCTCACGGCCTGCCGGCGTGCCGCCGGAAGCCGCACGCGACGCCAGATGCAGCCGGGTGAAGGCCAGAGCCTCAGCCAGGTCGGCCTCGCGCTCGGCAGCGGACATCGCCCGCCGGGTGTTCACTTCGACCACCACATGACCGGTGAAGCCGCTGATCGCAAGCCGCTCCAGCACCTCGGCACACGGCTGCGCCCCCCGCCCCGGCACCAGGTGCTCGTCCTTGTTGGAGCCGTTGCCGTCCGCGAGGTGGAGGTGGGCGAGCCGGTCGCCCATCCGGTCGATCATCTCCAGCGCGTCCGTACGGGCCGTGGCCGTGTGCGACAGGTCGATGGTGAAGTGCCGGTAGTCGTCCTTGGTGACGTCCCAGTCGGGGGCGTAGGCGAGCATCTCGCGGTCGCGGTAGCGCCAGGGGTACATGTTCTCGACGGCGAAGCGGACGTCGCTCTCGTCCGCCATCCGCCAGATGCCGTTCACGAAGTCGCGGGCGTACGTGCGCTGCCAGCGGAAGGGCGGGTGGACGACGACCGTTGACGCGCCCAGCCTCTCGGCCGCGGCGCGCGCCCGCTGGAGCTTCACCCAGGGGTCGGTGGACCACACCCGCTGCGTGATCAGCAGGCAGGGCGCGTGGACGGCGAGGATCGGCACCTGGTGGTAGTCGGAGAGCCGGCGCAGCGCGTTGATGTCCTGGCTGACCGGGTCGGTCCAGACCATGATCTCCACCCCGTCGTAGCCCAGGCGACTGGCGACCTCGAAGGCCGTCGCCGTCGTCTCCGGGTACACGGAGGCCGTGGACAGGGCGACCTTCGCCTCCGGGATACGCACCGCTGGATGAGCCACGGGAAACAGCGTACGGCGTGTCCCCGTGCGCCCAGCAGGTCGCCGCACGTGCCGGGGGCGCCCGGAGCCCGTGCACACGCCCCGTCGCGAGGTCACCGGCAGGCCCCATGACGGGCCGCGTTCAGGTCATGAGTTCGGCAGGTGGTCGAGGCGGCGCAGGATGACCCCCTCGCGCAGCGCCCACGGGCAAATCTCCAGCTCATCCACCCCGAACAGGTCCATCGCGGCCTCTCCGACCAGTGCCCCGGCGACCAGTTGCGGAGCCCGTCCCTCGGAGACCCCGGGCAGCTGGGAGCGCTCGGCCGCGGTCATGGCCGCGAGCCGCGGCACCCACTCCTCCAGTGATTTACGACTCAGTGCCCGCTGAGCGTACAGACCCTCCGTCGAGCGGGCCGCACCGCCGATCCGCGCCAACTGCTTGAAGGTCTTCGAGGTCGCGACCACATGGTCGGGCTTGCCCAGCCGGATGAACTCGCCGACATTCCGCGCGATCTCGGCCCGCACGTGCCGCCGCAGCGCCCTGACGTCCTCCGTACTGGGCGGATCGCCGGGCAGCCAGGCGCTGGTGAGCCGGCCGGCGCCGAGCGGCAGCGACACGGCCTTGTCCGGCTCCTCGTCGAGCCCGTACGCGATCTCCAGCGAGCCGCCGCCGATGTCGAGGACCAGCAGCCGCCCCGCCGACCAGCCGTACCAGCGGCGGGCGGCGAGGAAGGTGAGCCGCGCCTCCTCCTCGCCGGTGAGCACGGTCAGGTTGACCCCGGTCTCCTCGGCGACCCGGGCCAGGACCGCATCGGCGTTGGACGCCTCACGCACGGCCGAGGTCGCGAAGGGGAGCACCTCCTCGACGCCCTTGTCCTCGGCCGCCTGGAGAGCGTCCAGGACGGTGGCGATGACCTTGTCGACGCCCTCGTCGTCGATGGCACCGTCGCCGTCGAGGAGTTCGGCCAGCCGCAGCTCCGCCTTGTGGGAGTGGGCGGGCAGCGGGCGCGCGCCCGGGTGCGCATCCACGACCAGCAGATGCACTGTGTTCGAACCCACATCGAGGACACCGAGTCTCATACGTGCACGCTACTGCGCTCGGTGAACAGCCATATACGAGTGGGTGCCCCTTACGCTGGAGGGGTGCCCAAGACGAAAAAGGCCAAGCAGGACAAAGCCACCAAGACGCCGTCCCCGGCTGCCGCAGCCCCTCCCGCCGATGAGGTCGGGCTGGACTTTCCGCGCGCCTGGGTCGAGTTCCCCGACCCCGCCGACGACGAGCAGATCTACCGCTGCGACCTGACCTGGCTGACCTCCCGCTGGACCTGCATCTTCGGCCAGGGCTGCCAGGGCATCCAGGCGGGCCGCGCGGATGACGGCTGCTGCACGCTCGGCGCGCACTTCACCGACGAGGACGACGAGAAGCGGGTCGCCGACCACGTGGCCCGGCTCACCCCGGAGCTCTGGCAGTTCCACGACGAGGGCACCGAGACCGGCTGGGTGGAGCTGGACGACGACGGCGAGCGGCAGACCCGCCGCCACAAGGGCGCCTGCATCTTTCTCAACCGGCCGGGCTTCCCTGCCGGCGCCGGCTGCTCGCTGCACATCCTGGCGCTCCGGGAGGGGCGGGAGCCGCTGGAGACGAAGCCGGATGTCTGCTGGCAGCTGCCGATCCGGCGGACCTACGAGTGGGTGGACCGGCCGGACGACACCCGGGTGCTGGTGATCTCGATCAGTGAGTACGACCGGCGGGGCTGGGGCCCCGGCGGTCACGACCTGCACTGGTGGTGCACGTCGGCGACGTCGGCGCACGGGGCCGGAGAGCCGCTGTATGTCTCGTACCGGGCGGAGCTCACGGAGATGATGGGCAAGGCGGCGTACGACCGCCTGGTCGAGCTGTGCGAGCAGCGCCTGGCCGCGCAGCTCCCGATCGCTCCCCACCCGGCGGACCCGGCATAGGCAAGCCCGCGCCGGGCAGGCCGCTGCGGGCGCCCCGAGGGCCTGGGCGACGGCGCACCTCGTACGCCGTCAGCCCGTGGGGCTGGGGGACTGGCTGTCGCTCGGCGGCGGGGAGCTGTCCGACGGCGTCGTACTCGGCGTCGGCTCCGGATCACTCGGCGTGGGCGTCGGCTCCGGACTGGCCCCACGCCCCTCGACCGAGACCACAGCCCCCGCCGGGTCGACCGAGATCCGCGCGCGCCACGGTCCCGCGGGCTCCCGCGCATGGTCCACGGACACCGTGATCGTGACCGACTCCCCCGGCCGCAGCACACCGGAGGTCCGGTCCAGCTGCAGCCACGACGCGTCCGCGTACGCCGACCACCGCACCGGGGATCCGCCGGACGCCGTCAGCGTGACAAGGGTCACCTCGCCGCTCGGCTGTGCCTCGACCGTCAGCCGGCCCGGGCCATGGCTGACGCTTGGCCGGCCGGGTCGCCCCGGCGCCGTGGAGCCCGCGGCGCCCGTGGAGCTCGCGGACGGCGCCCGGCTGCTGCCGTGCGCCCGCCGCCCGTCGCCGCCGTCGATGACCTCCACCGACACATCGGGGGACCGCCTGCCCGCCGTGAAGTCGCCCTCGGGGTCGATCTCGGCGTTGCCCGCCTTCTGGTACGGGTGGCCGTCGATCCCGTCGATCCCGTCGACACCGGAGTCCGAGGCGGACACCGAGCCCGCGTCCTGCGCCTCGCCGGTCAGCGGCGCACCCCGGTACGCCGCCCAGAGGGCCAGCACCGGCGCCGCCACCACCGTCGCGACCACGGTCGTGGTCACCATGCGGCTGCGGAGCCGGCGGCGGCGCGCTGCCCGGTCCCTCGGGTCCATGGGGAAGCCGTTCCGGTTGAACCGCGGGCCGCCGCGCGCACCGGCGGCAGGGCGGTCACGCAGGGCGCGCACCATCGCGGCGTGCGCCGAGGGGCGCGGGGCCTCCAGTATGGGCAGCCTGCCAGGCGGCGCCGTGCTGCCCGGCCACGGTCCGCCGGCCGCCGCCCGCTCCGCGGTGCGCCGGCAGTCGGCGCACTCGTCCACGTGCCGTACGAGCTCGCGGCGCAGCGCGGTACCCAGGAGCACCTGGTTGTCGCCCGTCAGCCGGGCCACGACCGGACAGTTGCCGCGTTCGACGACGACGAGCGCGGCGCGGGTCCGCTCGACCTCGCAGGCGGCGCTGGAGAGGAGGGCGCGGGCCTCTTCGCGCTCCAGGCCGAGAACGGCGGCGACTTCCTGCGGGGACAGCTGGTGGCGTACGGCGAGTTCGAGCGCCTCGCGCTGCTCTGGGGTGATACCGGCGGCCTCCGGCCAGGCCAGCGCGGCGAGTTCGCGGCGCTGCCGGTCGGCAGCGGCCTCGGAGGTCGCCGAACCGCCGCCGGCGGACGGCCCGCCACGCGACCGCCCCTTCTCCGCGAGATGTTGCAGGCAGGCCCAGCGGGCGAGGGCGTAGAGCCAGGCCCTGCACTGCTCGCCGGCGGGCCGGCGGCCGTGCTGCCGCTCGGCTACCGCCAGCACCTCGCCGAGGACGTCGGTCGCGGCCTCGTGCTCGCACAGGACGGAGAGGCAGTAGGTGAACAGCCCGTCGAGGTAGGGCTCGTAGCGTGCGGGGGGCCGCCGCGGCCGCTGCGGTGCTGAGCCCGGTCCTGGGCCCTGCGCACGGCGGTGCGCCCGGTGTGCGCCGGTGGTGTGCGTACGGTGCTCGCGCCTGCTGCTCATCACTCGGACGGTAGGCGGATGATGCGGGGTCTCTCGCGCCACTTCGGCAGGTTTAACCCTTACGGGTGATGATCCTCCCCAAAGGGGGACAGGAATTTGTCAGACGCCACCGATACCGTGACGGCCATGGCTGCCCGTTCGTCTCGCTCGTCCGCCAAGGACCGCCCGTCCTACCGCTGCACCGAGTGCGGCTGGACCACCGTCAAGTGGCTCGGCCGGTGTCCCGAGTGCCAGGCGTGGGGCACGGTCGAGGAGTTCGGCGGCGCACCCGCGGTCCGTACGACCGCGCCCGGCAGGGTCACCAGCGCCGCCCTGCCCATCGGTCAGGTGGACGGCCGGCAGGCCACCGCCCGCAGCACGGCCGTGCCCGAGTTGGACCGCGTGCTCGGCGGCGGGCTCGTACCCGGTGCCGTCGTGCTGCTCGCCGGTGAACCCGGCGTCGGCAAGTCCACGCTGCTTCTCGACGTCGCGGCCAAGGCCGCCACCGCGCAGGAGCGCACCCTGTACGTCACGGGCGAGGAGTCCGCGAGCCAGGTCCGTCTGCGCGCCGACCGGATCGGCGCGCTCTCCGACCACCTCTACCTCGCAGCCGAGACCGACCTCTCGGCCGTTCTCGGCCACCTCGACTCCGTCAAGCCGTCACTCCTCATCCTTGACTCCGTACAGACCGTCGCCTCGCCGGAGATCGACGGCGCCCCCGGCGGCATGGCCCAGGTCCGCGAGGTCGCCGGGGCCCTCATCCGCGCCTCCAAGGAACGCGGGATGTCCACCCTGCTCGTGGGCCACGTCACCAAGGACGGCGCCATCGCCGGCCCCCGCCTCCTGGAGCACCTGGTGGACGTCGTCCTGCACTTCGAGGGCGACCGGCACGCCCGCCTCCGCCTGGTCCGCGGTGTGAAGAACCGCTACGGCGCCACCGACGAGGTCGGCTGCTTCGAGCTGCACGACGAGGGCATCACCGGCCTTGCCGACCCGTCCGGCCTCTTCCTCACCCGGCGCGACGAGCCCGTCCCGGGCACCTGCCTGACCGTCACCCTGGAGGGCCGCCGCCCGCTCGTCGCCGAGGTCCAGGCCCTGACCGTCGATTCGCAGATTCCCTCGCCCCGCCGCACCACCTCCGGCCTGGAGACCTCCCGTGTGTCGATGATGCTGGCCGTGCTCGAGCAGCGCGGAAAGATCTCGCAGCTCGGGAAGCGGGACATCTACAGCGCCACCGTCGGCGGTGTGAAGCTCTCCGAGCCGGCGGCCGATCTGGCCGTCGCCCTCGCCCTGGCCAGCGCCGCGAGCGACACCCCGCTGCCCAAAAACCTCGTCGCGATCGGCGAGGTGGGGCTGGCGGGCGAAGTCCGGCGGGTCACGGGCGTGCAGCGGCGGCTGGCCGAGGCCGCCCGGCTCGGCTTCACTCATGCCCTCGTACCCGCCGACCCGGGCAAGATCCCGGCCGGCATGAAGGTCACCGAGGTGGCCGACGTGGGCGATGCCCTGCGCGTACTCCCCCGCCGCCCGCGCCGCGATGCCGGCGAGCCGCGCGAGCCAGGTGATCCCCGTCACGCCGGCGAACCTCTCGCGGAACCGGCCGCCTCGTAGCCGCGCCCTGGCCCCCTTCCGAGCCGCCACGGAGTCGGCTCGCCGCCGCCCCAGCCGCCCGGCGGGCAGCAGCCCCTGGGGAGACCCCCGCATAAGTGCTCCGGCCGCCGGTAGACTTTGCCCTGGTCTCGCCCGTACGTACGCACCCGGGCCCCCAAACCTGCGACCGGAGGAGTGCAGTGGCAGCCAACGACCGGGCGGCAGCTCCCGGAAAGTCGGGCGGGAGCTCCGGTGCCGACAGCCTGATGCGCGCCTCACTGAGCGCGGTCGCGCCGGGCACGGCACTGCGCGACGGGCTTGAGCGCGTCCTGCGCGGCAACACCGGCGGACTCATTGTCCTCGGCATGGACAAAATGGTCGAATCGATGTGTACGGGCGGCTTTGTCCTCGATGTCGAGTTCACTGCCACCCGGCTGCGGGAACTGTGCAAGCTGGACGGCGCCCTGATCCTCGACAAGGACATCACCAAGATCGTACGGGCGGGCGTCCAGCTCGTCCCCGACGCGTCGATCCCGACCGAGGAGACCGGCACCCGCCACCGCACCGCCCAGCGCGTCAGCATCCAGGCGGGCTTCCCGGTGGTCTCCGTCAGCCAGTCGATGCGCCTGATCGCCCTCTATGTGGACGGTCAGCGGCGCGTCCTGGAGGACTCCGCGGCCATCCTCTCCCGCGCCAACCAGGCCCTGGCGACCCTGGAGCGCTACAAGCTCCGCCTCGACGAGGTCGCCGGCACCCTCTCCGCCCTGGAGATCGAGGACCTGGTGACGGTCCGGGACGTCTCGGCCGTGGCCCAGCGCCTGGAGATGGTCCGCCGTATCGCCGCCGAGATCGCCGAGTACGTCATCGAGCTCGGCACCGACGGCCGGCTGCTCTCCCTCCAGCTGGACGAGCTGATCGCGGGAGTCGAGCCGGAGCGGGAGCTGGTGGCGCGCGACTACGTCCCGGAGCCCACCGCGAAGCGCGCCCGTACGGTCGCGGACGCACTCAGCGAGTTGGACTCGCTCTCACACGCCGAGCTGCTGGAACTCCCCACCGTCGCGCGGGCACTGGGCTACAGCGGCTCCCCCGAGACCCTCGACTCCGCGGTCTCGCCACGCGGTTACCGCCTCCTGGCCAAGGTGCCGCGGCTTCCGAACGCCGTCATCGAGCGCCTGGTGGAGCACTTCGGCGGACTGCAGAAGCTGCTGGCCGCGAGCGTGGACGACCTGCAGACGGTGGATGGCGTGGGCGAGGCCCGGGCCCGCTCCGTACGGGAAGGCCTCTCCCGTCTCGCCGAGTCCTCGATCCTCGAGCGTTACGTCTAGCCGGCGCCACCAGCCGCGTCAGCCGCGCGCCCGGTCAGTCTTTGGCCAGGGAGAACGACACACGCGCCGTCGGCAGGCCCGCCGCCTTGACCTCGACCAGGTAGGTCCCCGGCTTGGCGGAGCCCGCGGACGGCGTCGCGCACTTCGGCTCGCTCGGCTTGCGATCCCATACCACCGTATGCGTGACCTCGCCGCCGGCCGGGACCTGCAGCAGGACCGAGCCGCCGTCCTTCGGGCAGTCGTCCGAGGCCCACACCTGGTCGTCGTCCTCGGCGAAGGTGATGGTCAGCACGGCGGCGCGTGGACCGAAGTCCAGCTTGCAGGTGTTGTCCGAGCTGTTCTTGGCGACGAGTTCGAAGCGAGGCCTCTGCCCGGGAGAGTAGGAGTTCTTGACGCTATGGACCGTCAACTCCACAGCGCTCTTGGTGCAGTCCGGCAGGCTCGACCCGGCCGGGACCCCGGCGCCGCCGCTGTTGCCACCGGCACCGGCCGCTGCTGAGGAACTACCGCCCCCTGCGCCTCCATTGCCGGTACCGCCGCCGCCCGTACCGCTGTCCCCGGTACCGCCGCCGTCCACGCCGCCGGCTCCTTCGCTTCCCGACTCCTCACGCCCGCCCGGGCGTTCGCTGATGGCCGGCCCGGTGGAGGAGGGGCCCGGCGTGATGGAGGACACGGGACCACTGCCGTGCTGTCCGTTCGCCCGGTCGTCGCCGCCGCCCGAACCGACAGTGCTGACAGCCCAGGCGATCAGCAGGGCGAGCATCCCGATCACGGACAGCAAAACTGCCCTCCGTCGCCAGTAGATGGAGGAGGGAAGCGGCCCGACCGGATTGCGCAGAGATCCCACGCGCAAACTGTACGAGAGATCGCCCCCTGGACAGGCCGGTACCCGCCGCCATCCGGAGCAACTTTTTCACATCATCAGCTCGACCGGCGCCGCAGAGCTGACCAGCCATCACTTTCCGGGCATCGGCGGCCGCCGCGAGGACCGGCTGCCGCCCGTCGTGCTGCCGCGTGACAGGGCCGAGGGCCCTTCCCCGGAGGAGCCGCGGCCCGCCCCTCGAACCACCCGCCGAATCGGCCCTCGGACCCACCTGTGGGCTAGGCACGGAGCCCCGCCCCGCGTGGAAGGCCCCGTCACGAGCGGACCCGTGTCAGGATCGGTTCTGCCATGACTACGACCACCGACGCCACCGCCAGCAGCACCCCCAAAACGGACGCCCCCGAGGCCAGCACCCTGCACGCCCGGGTCATCGACTGGTTCGAGGCCCACGCCCGCGACCTCCCCTGGCGCCGCCCCGAGGCCGGCGCCTGGGGCGTGATGGTCAGCGAGTTCATGCTTCAGCAGACCCCGGTCAGCCGCGTGCTCCCCGTCTACGAACAGTGGCTCGCCCGCTGGCCCCGCCCCGCCGACCTCGCCGCCGATCCGTCGGGCGAGGCCGTCCGGGCGTGGGGACGGCTGGGCTACCCCCGACGTGCCCTCCGCCTGCACGCCGCCGCCTCCGCGATAACGGAGCGTCACGGCGGCGACGTCCCGCGCGACCACGCCAAGCTGCTCGCCCTGCCGGGTGTGGGCGAGTACACCGCGGCAGCCGTGGCCTCCTTCGCGTACGGCCAGCGGCACGCGGTCCTGGACACCAACGTCCGCCGGGTCTTCGCCCGCGCGGTGACCGGTACGCAGTACCCGCCTACCGCGACCACCGCCGCCGAACGCCATCTCGCCCGCCGCCTGCTGCCCGACGAGGAGCGGACCGCCGCCGCGTGGGCGGCCGCGACCATGGAGCTGGGCGCCCTGGTCTGTACGGCCCGCAGCCCCGAGTGCCACCGCTGCCCGATCGCGGCCCAGTGCGCCTGGCGGCTCGCGGGCGCACCCGCGCACGACGGGCCGCCGCGGCGCGGCCAGACCTACGCCGGTACGGACCGCCAGGTGCGCGGCAAGCTGCTGGCCGTACTGCGCGAGGCCGTCGAGCCGGTGCCGAAGGCCGCCCTCGACGCGGTGTGGGACGAGCCGGTGCAGCGAGCCCGGGCGCTGGACGGGCTTGTCGCGGACGGACTCGTAGAGCCGCTCGCCAACGGCCACTTCCGACTACCCCTCAGCTGACGTCCCTTCACCCTCCGTCACCGTCCTCCGTCCCACACATCCCTTTTCTCCCCGCCGTTACACAACCGACGGATAGCCGTGCGTCTCCTGAGTGCCGGAGCGCACGGCTCCGTTACAGCGCCTCCGTACCTTCGTGCCCGTGCCGGAGAGCCCGGCGGAGCACGGGGCTGGAACAGCGGAACGGAGGCGGTCGAGGATGGCGAACAGTGAGGTCGGCGCGGTGCTGGGCTTCGAGGAGTACGTACGGACCCGCCAGGAGGCCCTGCTCCGGAGCGCCCGGCGGCTGGTCCCGGATCCGCTGGACGCCCAGGATCTGCTGCAGACCGCCCTGGTCCGCACCTACGGCCGCTGGGACGGCATCGCCGACAAGTCCCTCGCCGACGCCTACCTCCGCCGCGTGATGATCAACACCCGCACCGAGTGGTGGCGCGCCCGCAAGCTGGATGAGGTCCCCACCGAGCAGCTGCCGGACGCGAGTGTCGACGACGGCACCGAACAGCGCGCGGACCGCGCCCTGCTGATGGAGGTTCTGTCCTGTCTGGCCCCCAAACAGCGCAGCGTGGTTGTGCTGCGACACTGGGAGCAGATGAGCACCGAGGAGACGGCGGCGGCTCTGGGCATGTCGGCCGGCACGGTGAAGAGCACGCTGCACCGGGCGCTGGCCCGGCTCCGCGAGGAGCTGGAGCGACGCGAGGTGGACGCGCAGCAGTGGGAACGTTCGGAACGGGGGCGGCAACGGTGCGCGGCCTGACCAGGGGCCCGTACAGGGACTGGACCAGAGGCCTGGCGGGAGGGCTGAGCAAGGACCGGCCGAGAGGCCTGGCGGGAGGGCTGAGCAAGTCGACCGGAGCGGCGGCCGCGGGTGTGGCCGCCGTCGGCCTGTTGCTCGCCGGCTGCGGTACGGACGTCGAAGGCGTCCGCATCGAAGGGCCCGCACGGACCGAGTCGACGGCGAAGTCGCTGGCCCCCGGCACCGGTTCCTCTCCGTCTCCCACCAAGGTCGACGCGGTCGCGCTCCTGAAGCAGGACCCCAGGGTCAGCGTCGAGATCCGCAAGGACCTCAAGCCGTGCGGCGCCGGCCGCGAGTACCCGGTCGACATCTCCTACGGGAACCTCACCGGGAACTCCGCGCCCGATGTCGTCGTCAACGTACTCACCTGCGCCGATGCGGTCGGCGTCGGCACGTACGTGTACCGGCGGGAGGGCGGCGGCCACTACACGGACGTCTTCGCCAACGAACAGCCGCCCGTCTACGCCGAGATAGACCGGGGCGACCTGGTCGTCACCAGGCAGGTCTACGGCCCCGGTGACTCGGTCACCTACCCGTCGGGCGAGGACGTGATCACCTACCGCTGGGCCGGAGACAAGTTCGTCGAGCACGCGCGGACCCACAGCGACTACAGCAAGGCGGTCAACGGCGCCCAGCCGACCGCGGACCCGGAGGGCTGACAGCAGCGGATGGCCGATACCCATGTGCTCTTCGTCGAAGACGACGACGTCATCCGTGAGGCGACCCAGCTCGCGCTGGAGCGCGACGGGTTCGTCGTCACGGCCGTGCCGGACGGGCTGACGGGCCTGGAGAAGTTCCGCGCCGAGCAGCCGGACATCGCACTGCTGGACGTCATGGTGCCGGGGCTGGACGGGGTGAGCCTGTGCCGCCGGATCCGCGACGAGTCGACCGTCCCGGTGATCATGCTGTCGGCCCGTGCCGACTCCATCGATGTGGTGCTCGGCCTGGAGGCCGGGGCCGACGACTATGTGACCAAGCCGTTCGACGGGGCGGTGCTGGTGGCCCGTATCCGGGCCGTCCTGCGCCGCTTCGGGCACGCCAGCGGCCCGGCCGGCGGCCCGGCGCCCGCCCACGCCGTCGGACGACGTGGCGCACAACCGGACACCGATGTGCTGCGCTTCGGCGACCTGGAGGTCGACACCGAGGGCATGGAGGTCCGCAAGGGCGGCGAACCGGTCTCCCTGACGCCGACCGAGATGCGGCTGCTGCTGGAGTTCTCGGCCGCGCCCGGCACCGTACTGTCCCGCGACCGGCTGCTGGAGCGGGTCTGGGACTACGGCTGGGGCGGCGACACCCGGGTCGTGGACGTCCATGTGCAGCGGCTGCGGGGCAAGATCGGTCAGGACCGGATCGAGACGGTCCGCGGCTTCGGCTACAAGTTGAAGGGCTGACCTCCGATGCGAAGGCCCGTCCTGCGCACGGGGTTGCGCTGGAAGCTGAGCGTCGCCATCGCCGCCGTGAGCACCTTCGTCGCCATCGTGCTCAGTCTGGTCGTCCACAACGCGGCACGGGTCTCGATGCTCGACAACAGCCGGGACGTCCAGGACGAACGCGTCCGGTTCGCGCAGCGCATCTACGAGTCGACGCACCGGCTGCCGTTCGACTCGAAGACCGACGACCCGGCGCTGCCGCGGAAGCTCAAGGAGGCCGTGCTGACCGGGCACCGGGCCACGTATCTGCGCGACCTGGGCGACGGCGCGCCGGAGGTGTGGGCGGCGGTCCCGCTGAGCAACGGCAAGGTGCTGTCCGTCCGCACCCGCTTCGACGACCGCTACGCCGTCCTCACCGATCTCGACCGGGTGCTGGTCTTCGGCTCGGCCTCGGTCGTGCTCGGCGGCTGCGCGCTGGGCGTGCTGATTGGCGGTCAGCTGTCCCGGCGGCTGCGGAAGGCGGCCGCCGCGGCCGGGAAGATCACCGAGGGCGATACGGGCGTACGCGTACGGGACGCGATCGGCGGCCGCGTACGGGACGAGGCCGACGAGCTCGCGCGCGCCGTGGACGGCATGGCGGACGCCCTGCAGCAGCGCCTGGAGGCCGAGCGGCGAGTCACCGCCGATATCGCGCACGAGCTGCGCACCCCGGTGACCGGGCTGCTCACCGCCGCCGAACTGCTGCCGCCGGGCCGCCCCACCGAACTCGTACGGGACCGGGCGCGGGCGATGCGCACGCTTGTCGAGGACGTGCTGGAGGTGGCCCGGCTCGACAGCGCCGCTGAGCGGGCGGAGTTGCAGGCGATCGCGCTGGGCGAGTTCGTGGCACGGCGGATCAGGGTGCTGGCGCCGGAGGCCGCCGTACAGATCGTGCAGGACGCCCAGGTGCACACCGACCCGCGGCGGCTCGAGCGCATCCTGGGCAACCTGCTCGCCAACGCCGCCCGGCACGGCAAGCCCCCGGTGGAGATCACCGTCGACGGCCGGGTGCTGCGGATACGGGACCACGGGCCGGGCTTCCCGGCGGAACTGCTGGAAGACGGGCCGAGCCGGTTCCGTACGGGCAGCAGCGACCGCTCCGGGCACGGCCACGGCCTGGGCCTGACGATCGCCACCGGTCAGGCCCGCGTGCTCGGCGCACGCCTGACGTTCCGCAACGCCGCCGAGTCCGAATCCGCGGACGGGCTGCGCAGCGGCGGCGCGGTGGCCGTGCTGTGGCTCCCCGAATCCGCACCAACGGACACCGGCAGCATCCCCGTGATCACGTGCCCGGAATAGGACCCACCCGGGGCGGCGAGACAAACCCGCCGCAGGGTGCCCAGCCCTGGCTCTCGCCCTCCGTCTTCGCCCCGTCCGCGCAATCACCCCAGTCCTGGTCGAGGTCCACATGACAACGGCCCCCGGCGCGCGCGCCGCCGGAGGCCGTCCTCAGTGTCACAGGTGTCCCCGGGAAGGCCGGGTGGAAGGGTCAGACGGACTCCGCCACCGCGACCTTGCCCTCCGAGGTCCCCCCGCTCTCCGAGTCGCCGCCCGGCTTGCCGCCCCCCGCTCCGCGCAGCGGCACCTCCTTGATGAACCAGGCGGCGACGAAGCCGATGACGCTGATGGCCGCACCCCACAGGAAGACGTGGTGGGTGCCGTTCGCGACCGCGTGAAAATACGCGTCCTTGATGGCCGTCGGCAGGTGGGCGAGGCTCTTCGGGTCCATCTGAGCGCCGCTGCTGATGGCATCCGCTCCCTGCGCGCCGACCCGCGCGCTCATGGTGTTCTGCACCTGGTGGTTGAAGATCGCGCCGAAGATCGCGACACCGAAGGAACCGCCGATGGTCCGGAAGAGCGTGGCGGACGAGCTGGCGACGCCCATGTCCTTGAGCTCGACGCTGTTCTGCGCGATGAGCAGGGTGATCTGCATCAGGAAGCCCATGCCCGCACCGGTCACCGCCATGTAGGCGCCGGAGGTGAAGCGCGAGGTGCCGATGTCCATCTGCGCCAGCAGGAAGAGACCCAGGGTGATCAGCGCGCCGCCGACGATCGGGAAGAGCTTGTACTTGCCGGTCTGGGTGGTGACCCGCCCGGCGATCAGCGAGACGACCATGACCGCGAGCATCATCGGCAGCAGCAGAAGTCCGGAGTTGGTCGCGGAGGCGCCCTGCACGGTCTGCTGGAACAGCGGCAGGAAGGTGATCGAGCCGAACATCACGAAGCCGACGAGGAAGCCGATCAGGGTGATCAGCGAGAAGTTGCCGTTGCGGAAGATGTGCGGCGGCAGCACGGGCTCCGCGGCCCGCCGCTCGACGAACAGGAAGGCGATGACGGCGGCGATCGAGAGGACGGTCAGACCGATGATCTGGCGCGAGCCCCAGGCGTACTCCGTACCGCCCCAGGTGGTCACCAGCACCAGAGCGGTGATGCCGATGGTCAGCAGCACCGCACCGAGGTAGTCGATACGGGCCTGCGCGCGCTTCTTCGGCAGGTGCAGGACGGCCGTGACCATGGCGAGCGCGACCGCGCCGAGCGGCAGGTTGATGTAGAAGCTCCAGCGCCAGCCCAGGTGGTCGGTGATGGTGCCGCCGGCGAGCGGTCCGCCGACCATGGCGATGGCCATCACGCCGGCCATCATGCCCTGGTACTTGCCGCGTTCGCGGGGCGGAATCAGCTCACCCATGATCGCGAAAGCGCCGACCATCAGGCCGCCCGCGCCCAGGCCCTGGACCGCCCGGAAGGCGATCAGCTGCCCCATGCTCTGGGACATCCCCGACAGCGCCGAGCCGATCAGGAAGATCACGATCGAGCTCAGAAAGATGCCCTTGCGGCCGTACATGTCGCCGAGCTTTCCCCAGATGGGGGTGGAGGCGGCGGTCGCGAGCGTATAGGCGGTGACCACCCAGGCGAGATGGCTCAGGCCGCCGAGTTCGCCGACGATCGTCGGCATCGCCGTGCCGATGATCATGTTGTCGAGCATGGCGAGCAGCATCGCGATCATCAGCGCGAGCAGGACCACTCGCATGCTGCGCGGCTGTGCCGGCGGCGCTGGTTGGTTGCCTTCGACGGCCTGGGACATGACCTCTGACTCCCCGTGGTGGTGAAGGAAAGCGAGGGGCGGCAAACTTACTTGCCGCCCGGTTAGCTGAGTACACTGAGGAAATTAGAGGTTTACTAGCCGGGCGTCAAGTAAGTTTCCGTGGTCCCCTGGACCTAGGACGAACGCAGGGGAGCAGCACCGTGGGCACAACACAGGGACGCCGGGGAGACACCCGCCAGCGCATCCAGGACGTCGCCCTCGCCCTCTTCGCCGAGCAGGGCTATGAGAAGACCTCGCTGCGGGAGATCGCCGAACGGCTCGAGGTCACGAAGGCCGCGCTGTACTACCACTTCAAGACCAAGGAAGACATCATCATCAGCTGCTTCGAGGACGGAGCCAAAGCTGTCGATGAGCTGATCGCCTGGGGTCGGCAGCAGCCGCAGACCCTGGAGACCAAGCAGGAACTCGTACGCCGCTACAGCGCGGCGCTCAACGATTCCGCCGCGCTCTTCCGCTTCCTCCAGGAGAACCAGGCGACGATCCGGGAACTGAGCATCGGCGAGACCTTCAAGAAGCGGATGTTCGCGCTGTTCGACCTGCTCAAGGAGCCGGATGCGGCGCTGACGGACCAGGTCCGCTGCATCAGCGCCCTGTTCGCCATCCACGCCGGGATGTTCGCGCTGCGGGACATCGAAGGCGACCCCGAGGACAAGCAGAAGGCTGTCCTCGAGGTCGCCCTGGATCTGGTGACCTCGGCTCACACGCAGCGGCGCGGCGAGTAGTCGCTCGCCGGACGGACGCCCGCAGGCCTCACGGCGGCGACATCGCGGGGTCTCACACAGAGACGCCGTGCGACCGCAGGAACTGCAGCGGCTCGACCGCGTAGCCGTACACCGGCGCGGTACGCGCCTCGAAGTGCAGGTGCGGACCGGTCGAGTTGCCGGTGCTGCCCGACTTGCCTATCACCTGGCCGGTGTTCACGACCTGGCCGACGCGCACATTGAGCTTCGACAGGTGGCCGTACTGCGTGTACGTACCCGGACCGTGCTTGATCACGATGTTGTTGCCGTACGCACCGCCCCAGCCGGCCGTGACCACGGTGCCGGAGTGAACAGCCTTGACGGGGGTGCCGGTCGGCACGACGAAGTCCTGACCGCTGTGCTTGTGCGACCACAGGTTGCCGGCGCGCCCGAACTTGGCGCCGAGGACGTACTTGTCGACCGGCTTCACCCAGGACGCCTGTGTCGCCTTCGCGGCCTTGGGGGCCGAGGCGGTCGCGGCCTTCGCGGACTCGGCGGCCTGAGGAGCGGAGGCCCCAGTGGCGGCGAACGCCGCCCCGGCCCCCAGCGCGAGCGAGACGCCCATGCCCGCGGCCATGACGGCGGCGCGGCGACGCAGGACGGACTTGCGCGGGATGCCGGCCTGGACGTGCGTCGTCATATGGGTTTCCTCCAATAAATGAACGAAATCGGGCACACAGCCCGGAACAGCTCATCCCTTGGTAACCCACACTTTTTGCCGCGCCAAACGGCCTTTCTACTAGGGCATGCCGTAGTAGCCGGACACCGGAACGCGTGAGCGATGCGGCGCCCTGCGGGGGCGTCGACCTCGGAAAACCGAAAGGGCAGGCGCCGCCACAACGCCCCTGCTCAGGCATGACGCGCTTTGCCTGACGAATTCCAAGGCCACAGTCCGTCCGGACAAAGGTCCGGGCGTCCCCGGGCCGAAAGTCCCGAAGCGGACAGGAGGCGTTTCTCCTACCCTGCTTCGTACGTGAGCCAGGTCATGTGCTGCATGTCACCTGCACATAAGATCCAAACTCGGGCCGACAAGGTCATACGGGCATTCCTTTCGGGGCCAACGGCCCGGGCTCCTCTACCGGGAGTGGCGAAGGGCCGGCCTGAGCGGCGATTTTTAGCCACACCCGGCCTGTCAACGCCACGTCACGCCGCCCTCTGTCGGCGCGGCCGGCGTCGAGCCCGTATGTGGACACATCGCCACCACCGCACATCTCTCTCGTTACCGGCAGATCTCAAAGTCCGGAACCGAGTGAAGCAATTCCGCCCGAAGTCCGAATTGTTCCGTCAATTGATTGGGCTTGTTCAATCCTCATTGAGATCTGGCATGTCCGCGTAATCTCCCCGCGGCGGCGAGGAAGTTCCTCCCCCACTGCGTCAGCGAGGAGTCCACATGCGCCAGATCGCCCGAATATCTCCGCGTCTTCGAACCCGCATGGCCGCTACCGCTCTGTTGGCCGGTTCTCTTGCCCTCACACCGCTGTCGTCGCCTGCCGGTGCCGCGGGCAGTGAGACCTCGGCCAAGGCGGCCGCCGCCGAGCGGTGCGTGGACGATTCCGCGCAGGGTGCCGCCGCCCGGATGGCCCGGCCGAGCGGGCACGCGGGCGAGGCGCACGAGCCGAACGCCGTCAGCCAGACGCAGGCGAAGGCCATGAATGACGCCTTGCAGCGCAGACTCGACCAGCTCCGGGCCGCCGGGGACAGGCGGGTGTCGCCCTCCGCGACCGTCGCCGCGACCACGATCCCGGTGTACTTCCACGTCATCCACGACGGCGCGACCGGCAAGCTCACCTCGACGGACGT
Organism: Streptomyces sp. HSS9-12; assembly: GCF_054963655.1. Taxonomy (NCBI): domain Bacteria; kingdom Bacillati; phylum Actinomycetota; class Actinomycetes; order Kitasatosporales; family Streptomycetaceae; genus Streptomyces; species Streptomyces sp. HSS9-12. The sequence goes on from NZ_JBUEGC010000019.1 coordinate 23,328, forward strand.
ATCGAAGCAGATGGCCGTCCTCAACGCGGCGTACGGCGGACAGGGCGCGGGCAACACCGCCACGCCGTACCAGTTCTCGCTCGCCGGCACGACGTACACCGACAACGCCTCCTGGTACAACAGCCTCACCCCCGGCTCGGCGGCGGAGAAGCAGATGAAGAGCACGCTCCGGCAGGGCGGGGCCAACGCGCTCAACCTCTACACCGCGAACCTGGGCCAGAGCCTGCTCGGCTGGGCCACCTTCCCGAGCTCGTACAAGTCGAACCCGAGCGACGACGGCGTCGTCATCCTCGACACCTCGTTGCCGGGCGGCTCGGCGGTGAACTACAACGAGGGCGACACCGCCACGCACGAGGTGGGCCACTGGATGGGGCTGTACCACACCTTCCAGGGCGGCTGTAACGGCCAGGGCGACTACGTCAGCGACACTCCGGCCGAGAAGAGCGCCGCGTTCCAGTGCCCCGAGGGCCGCGATACGTGCACCCGCCAGCCGGGCGCAGACCCGATCCACAACTTCATGGACTACACATACGACTCCTGCATGACCCAGTTCACCCCGGGCCAGGTGACCCGCATGAACGAGAACTGGACCGCCTACCGCGCCGCCGGCTGACCGGGACCCCGTAACCCTGAAAGGGGTCGGCCCCGGAACCGTACGTACGGTTCCGGGGCCGACCCCTTTCAGCGCCTGTGACGCTCAGCGCGGGGCGCGCCTACGCGTCCTTGCTCAGGTTCGGGCCCGAGCCGCCGGTGGCGGACTCGATCGGCGGGACGTCCGGCAGCGCCGACTTCTCCTCGCCGCGGAAGGTGAACTTCTGCTCCTCACCCTCGCCCTCGGTGTCGACGACCACGATGTGGCCGGGCCGCAGCTCGCCGAAGAGGATCTTCTCCGAGAGCACGTCCTCGACCTCCCGCTGGATGGTCCGGCGCAGCGGCCGGGCGCCCAGGATCGGGTCGTAGCCCTTCTTCGCGAGCAGCTTCTTGGCGTCCGTGCTCAGCTCGATGCCCATGTCACGGTCCTTGAGCCGCTCGTCCACCTTGGCCAGCATCAGGTCGACGATCTGAATGATGTCGTCCTGCGACAGCTGGTGGAAGACCACCGTGTCATCGACACGGTTGAGGAACTCCGGCCGGAAGTGCTGCTTCAGCTCGTCGTTGACCTTGGCCTTCATGCGCTCGTAGCCGGTCCGGAGGTCTCCCCCGGCCGCGAAGCCGAGGTTGAAGCCCTTGGAGATGTCCCGGGTTCCGAGGTTGGTGGTCATGATGATGACCGTGTTCTTGAAGTCCACGACCCGGCCCTGGGAGTCGGTCAGGCGACCGTCCTCCAGGATCTGCAGCAGCGAGTTGAAGATGTCCGGGTGGGCCTTCTCGACCTCGTCGAAGAGCACGACCGAGAACGGCTTACGGCGCACCTTCTCGGTGAGCTGGCCGCCCTCCTCGTAGCCCACGTAGCCGGGAGGCGAGCCGAAGAGCCGCGAGACGGTGTGCTTCTCGCTGAACTCCGACATGTCGAGCTGGATCAGCGCGTCCTCGTCGCCGAAGAGGAACTCCGCCAGCGTCTTGGACAGCTCGGTCTTACCGACACCGGACGGGCCGGCGAAGATGAACGAGCCACCCGGGCGCTTGGGGTCCTTCAGACCGGCGCGGGTACGGCGGATCGCCTGCGACAGGGCCTTGATGGCGTCCTTCTGGCCGATGACGCGCTTGTGGAGCTCGTCCTCCATGCGCAGCAGCCGCGAGGACTCCTCCTCGGTGAGCTTGAAGACCGGAATGCCGGTGGCCGTGGCCAGGACCTCGGCGATCAGCTCCTCGTCCACCTCGGCGACGACATCCATGTCGCCGGCCTTCCACTCCTTCTCCCGCTTGGTCTTCGCGGCGAGGAGCTGCTTCTCCTTGTCGCGCAGCGAGGCGGCCTTCTCGAAGTCCTGCGAGTCGATCGCGGACTCCTTCTCCCGGCGCACGTCGGCGATCTTCTCGTCGAACTCGCGCAGGTCCGGCGGAGCGGTCATCCGGCGGATCCGCATCCGGGAGCCGGCCTCGTCGATCAGGTCGATCGCCTTGTCCGGCAGGAAGCGGTCGGAGATGTAGCGGTCGGCCAGGGTGGCGGCCGCGACCAGCGCGGAGTCGGTGATCGAGACGCGGTGGTGCGCCTCGTACCGGTCGCGCAGGCCCTTGAGGATCTCGATGGTGTGCGGCAGCGACGGCTCGGCGACCTGGATGGGCTGGAAGCGGCGCTCCAGGGCCGCGTCCTTCTCCAGGTGCTTGCGGTACTCGTCGAGCGTCGTGGCACCGATGGTCTGCAGCTCACCGCGGGCCAGCATCGGCTTGAGGATGCTGGCGGCGTCGATCGCGCCCTCGGCGGCGCCCGCACCCACCAGGGTGTGGAGCTCGTCGATGAACAGGATGATGTCGCCGCGGGTGCGGATCTCCTTGAGCACCTTCTTCAGGCGCTCCTCGAAGTCACCGCGGTAGCGAGAGCCGGCGACCAGGGCGCCCAGGTCGAGGGTGTAGAGGTGCTTGTCCTTCAGGGTCTCGGGCACCTCGCCCTTGACGATGGCCTGGGCCAGGCCCTCGACGACCGCCGTCTTGCCGACGCCGGGCTCGCCGATGAGGACCGGGTTGTTCTTGGTCCGGCGCGACAGCACCTGCATGACCCGCTCGATCTCCTTCTCGCGCCCGATGACCGGGTCGAGCTTGGATTCGCGGGCGGCCTGGGTGAGGTTGCGGCCGAACTGGTCCAGGACAAGCGAGGTCGACGGCGTGCCCTCGGCGGGCCCGCCGGCCGTGGCGGCCTCCTTGCCCTGGTAGCCGGAGAGCAGCTGGATGACCTGCTGCCGCACCCGGTTCAGGTCGGCGCCCAGCTTCACCAGGACCTGGGCGGCGACGCCCTCGCCCTCGCGGATCAGGCCGAGCAGGATGTGCTCCGTACCGATGTAGTTGTGGCCGAGCTGAAGGGCCTCGCGGAGCGACAGCTCCAGGACCTTCTTGGCACGAGGGGTGAAGGGAATGTGCCCGGACGGGGCCTGCTGGCCCTGTCCGATGATCTCCTCCACCTGCTGGCGGACCGCCTCGAGCGAAATCCCGAGGCTCTCCAGGGCCTTAGCGGCGACACCCTCACCCTCGTGGATCAGGCCCAGGAGGATGTGCTCGGTGCCGATGTAGTTGTGGTTGAGCATCCGGGCTTCTTCCTGAGCCAGGACGACAACCCGCCGCGCACGGTCGGTGAACCTCTCGAACATCGTTAATCGCTCCTCAGAGCGGTCAGAAAGATCGGGGACGATCCCCTCCCTGTCCTTCCGCATGCTAGTCCCGCTACCGGGGACAGCTCATTCCAACTGCCGACACCGTTCTTGGCCTCCTGCCCCGAACAGCCGACAACAGCTCCAACCCGATGGTGCGAGACGATGTTCCCGCAGGCCAGGCGGATATCCTCGATACCACTACGCCGATGGCGAACGCCATCGCGACCTGACCCGCGCGTCGCCCCTCCCACTAGGTATTACGTACCCGCAGGTACTGACACTCCATGCGGCGCCGGCCGGTTCCCTCCGCTACGGGCGAACAACCTTGCGCTCCCGCATTGCTTCCGTGCGCCCCCGCCGCTATCACTGTAAGTACCCGGTGCTCAACTGTGCGTAACTCAGCCGAGGTCCGGCAGTTGCAACGGACATGACGGCTTCGGTACTCCCGCGCCCCGGCTCGCCGATCGAGGACAGCGGCGTACGCCAGTGGTACGAGCGCGAGCTCGGTTGGGCGACGGCACCAGGCGCACCCGGGGACCCTGTGGAGTTGCAGTTGCTCACCGGGCTGCGGTTCGACGTCCTGGAGCTGCCGGCACAGGCCGGCGGCGCCGTGCTGCGGCGCTTTCCCCGGACGGGTCCGGTGGCGGTGGGCAGCGGGCGGATGTGGCTGCTGGTGGCCGCGGGGGCAGCGGACGAGCTGCCCGGACTGCTCGACTGGCTGGAGTGGGGCGGTGTCGCCCTCGACCTGACCGCGCTCGGTCCTGGAGGCCGGATGCGCGCGCCCTGGCCGTGGCCGCCGGACTCGGCGTACGGCTCCTCGGCGTCAGCGCACGGGCGCTACGGACCGTTCGAGCAGCGGCTTGCGAGCCCACGGGAGGCCGCTGACGGCCGGACGCAGCCGGTATGGCTACGGCCTCCCGAGCCGGGGTGCGAAGTGGAGCCGACACTTCCCGCGACGACCGTGCGGGGCGGCTACCGCGGCGGGGGCGACAGTGACTGCGCCCCCGATCTCGTACGGCTCGTGGGCGCGGTGGCGACGGAGTGCCACCGGACCCGCTTGCTGCGTGCGACGTCCGCTCAGGCGTTGGCCTTCTCGTAGGCCTCGCGCACGGTGGCGGGAACACGGCCGCGGTCATTGACCTCGTAGCCGTTCTCCTTCGCCCACGCGCGGATCTTCGCGGTGTCCTGGCTGCCGCCTGCCGCGGCACGCGCCTTGCCGCGGCTGGCCGCGGCCCGGCCGCCGGTGCGGCGACCACTCTTGGTGTACGGCTCAAGCAGGCTGCGGAGCTTGTCAGCGTTGGCGGTGGTGAGGTCGATCTCGTAGGTCTTGCCGTCCAGCGCGAACGTCACGGTCTCGTCCGCCTCGCCACCGTCGAGGTCATCGACAAGAAGGACCTGAACCTTCTGTGCCACCGGAATCCCTTTCTTCGAAAAATTCAGTACGACGGAAAGGAAACCGCCTTTCTCCGAAAAACACAAACCCTCGGTCGGGTTCAGCTGCACTTGACTACGGGAAAGGTACGCGTTTCGGACATAGGGATCTCTCGTTGGCTCTCCGGTTCGCACTCCGCTCACAGGTGCAGAAGCATCCGGCTGTTCCCCAAGGTGTTCGGCTTCACTCGTTCGAGACCAAGGAACTCGGCGACACCCTCGTCATAGGAACGGAGCAGCTCGCTGTACACATCACCGTCCACCGGCGTCTCGCCGATCTCCACGAAGCCGTGCTTGGCGAAGAAGTCGACTTCGAAGGTCAGGCAGAAAATACGCCGGACTCCGAGCCAGCGTGCGGTCTCCAGCAGCTTGGTCAGCACCCGGTGGCCGACTCCGGTGCCCTTCAGCATTGGGTCCACGGCGAGAGTGCGTACCTCCGCAAGGTCTTCCCACATGACATGCAGCGCTCCGCAGCCGACGACACGGGCGTCCTCGTCGCGCTCCGCGACCCAGAACTCCTGGATGTCCTCGTAAAGCGTGACAGGCGCTTTGTCGAGCAGGATCCCGTCCGTTGCATATGCGTCGATGAGTCGGCGCACCGCGGGCACATCACTGGTCCGGGCCCGCCGGACGGTGACTTCTTTTGATACGGATGGCATGTGCGGACGCTATCGCCCTGCACTCCCGGTGCCCTCATCGGGATCGTCGAGTTGTACGACGCGCAAGGCGTCGCGCAGAGCTTCCCGCTGTTCCGGGGACATCATGCCGAAGAAGGCGACAAGAGCGGCGGCGGGGTTGTCGCTGGTGGACCATGCGTCGTTCATGAGTGCGGCGGAGTACACGGCACGGGTGGAGACGGCCTCATATCGATAGGCGCGGCCTTCGGCTTCCCTGCGCACCCAGCCCTTCTGATGCAAGTTGTCCAATACGGTCATGACCGTCGTGTAGGCGATGGAGCGTTCCAACTGAAGGTCTTCGAGCACTTCTCGAACCGTGACCGGGCGGTTCCACTGCCATACCCGCGTCATCACGGCGTCTTCGAGCTCACCCAATCGTCTGACCACGCCCAAATATTAGTGCCAGATGTCCTGAATGCCCGTTGATTTCTCTGTCGAAAAAAGGCGTACGACCGGGACGAGTGGTCCCGGTCGTACGCCTTCTCGATACTCGGACGCGCGGTGCGGCCTCAGGCCGCGGACTCAGGCTCGGGCGTCGCCGCTTCCCGGGGTCTCGCCCACGGCCTGGCGCGCCGTCTCGGCGGTGGAAAGCGCCGCGTCGACCGCGGCGTCCTCCTTGGCCTTGTTGGCACCGCCCTGGCTCTTCACCATCGTCACGACGAGTGCGGTGAAGGCGATGGCCATCACCACGGGAGGCAGCAGTGCGGAGACGTAGTCCATGCCGTCCAGAGTATCCGCAGCTATCCCGCGACCCGCTCCTCGGGCCGGGTCGGCCGGCCGGGCGTCCGGCGGCGCGGCGGGAAGACCTCGGCCGGGGTGGGCACGGGACGGCCGCGCCGCTCGGACGGGGGCCGCTGCGGCTCGCGCGACGGAGCGGGAGCCGGCCCCGGCTTCCGCTGCGGCTCCGGCTTCTTCGCCGGCTCCTCGGCGGCTTCGGAGTCGGCCTCGTCAGCGTCATCAGCGGCCCCACGGCCGCCGGGCAGGGCGATCAGGCGCGCCGGGGCAGCGCCGGCCTTAGCCGCCGCCCCCGCGCGCTTCGCGAGCCGCTGCCGCAGGGACTGCTCGGCGAGCGCCTCGCAGCGGTGCAGCAGGGCGCCGCGGCGGCCGGCCTCGGCTGAGCCGGCCGGGCCCGCGCAGAGCGCACGGAGGGCGGCGAGGTCGTCGGCCCCGGGGACACAGCCGGCTGAGAGCACCTCCTCAAGCCGCTCCAGATAGCCGACGGCGGCGCCGGGGAGGGCGGCGCGGTAGCGGGCGAGGTCGGCGAGGAGAAAGGCGCGCAGCCTGCCCCCTTCGCGGATCACTTCGTCGACCGCGTCCGCGAGGCGGAGCAGCTCTTGGAGCTCCTCCGTCCGGTCGGGGGCAGGCACATAGGCGGGCTGAAGGGCGATGGCAAGGGCGCGGCGCAGGACGCGCAGCTCATCGGCGCTGAACGCCATGGCGCCGCGGGAACCGTATGGCGTGGGCATGGCCCGACTTTAAGTGCTAAGCGGACAATTTTCGCTTTTCGCTACGCTCCGTGGGGGTGTCGTACGGCCGGACGGGCTCAGGTCCGGTTAGGCCCGGTCAGCTCCCATCAGGTCCGGGAGACGTTGCGCTCGTAGACGAGGCGGAGGCCGATCAGCGTGAGCCAGGGCTCGTGCTCGTCGATCACGGAGGACTCGCCGAGCACCATCGGCGCCAGACCGCCCGTGGCGATGACTGTGACGTCGTCCGGGTCGTCGGCCAGCTCGCGCGCCATCCGCTCCACCACGCCGTCGACCTGGCCCGCGAAGCCGTAGAGGATGCCGGACTGCATGGCCTCGACGGTGTTCTTGCCGATGACGCTGCGCGGACGGGCCACCTCGATCTTGCGCAGCTGCGCGCCGCGTACGCCGAGGGCGTCGACGGAGATCTCGATGCCCGGGGCGATCACACCGCCCAGGTACTCGCCGCGCGCCGAGACGGCGTCGAAGGTCGTCGCCGTGCCGAAGTCGACGACGACGCACGGGCCCCCGTAGAGCTCGGCCGCCGCCAGGGCGTTGATGATCCGGTCGGCGCCGACCTCCTTGGGGTTGTCCGTCAGGATGGGGACCCCGGTCTTGATGCCCGGCTCGACGAGCACCGCGGGGACGTCGCCGAAGTAGCGACGGGTGACCTCGCGCAGCTCGTGCAGCACTGACGGCACGGTCGAGCAGATGGCGATGCCGTCGATGCCGTCGCCGAGCTCTTCGCCGAGGAGCGGGTGCATGCCCATGAGGCCCTGGAGGAGGACGGCGAGCTCGTCGGCGGTGCGGCGGGCGTCGGTGGAGATGCGCCAGTGCTCGACGATGTCCTCGCCGTCGAACAGGCCGAGGACGGTGTGCGTGTTGCCGACGTCGATGGTGAGCAGCATCAGCCCTGCGCCTCCCGAGGCTCCTCGCGCAGGTCCAGGCCGATGTCGAGGATCGGGGAGGAGTGGGTGAGCGCGCCCACGGCGAGGTAGTCGACGCCCGTCTCGGCGTACGCGCGCGCGTTGTCGAGAGTGAGGCGCCCGGAGGACTCCAGGCGCGCGCGGCCGCCCACCAGCCGCACCGCCTCGCGGGTCTGTTCGGGCGTGAAGTTGTCCAGCAGGATCAGGTCCGCGCCCTCGGCCAGCACCGGCTCGATCTGGTCCAGACGGTCGACCTCGACCTCTACGGGCAGGCCCGGGAACTCGGTCCGCACGGCCTTGAAGGCGGCCGCGACGCCGCCCGCCGCCACAACGTGGTTGTCCTTGATGAGGGCCGCGTCGGACAGCGACATGCGGTGGTTGACGCCACCGCCGCAGCGCACCGCGTACTTCTCCAGGGACCGCAGTCCGGGGGTGGTCTTGCGGGTGTCGCGCACCTTGGCGCCGGTGCCCTCCAGGACATCGGCCCACGCGCGCGTGGCCGTCGCGATCCCGGACAGCCGGCACAGCATGTTGAGGGCGCTGCGCTCGCCGGTGAGCAGGTCGCGGGTGCGGGTGCGCACGGACAGCAGCTTCTGGCCGGGCCCGACGCGGTCGCCGTCCTCGACGTGCCGCTCGACCTCGAACTCATCGGTGCAGACGACCGACAGGATCGCCTCGGCGATGCGCAGACCCGCGACGGTGCCGGCCTCGCGGGCGGTGAAGTCGCCGGTGGCGATGGCGTCCTCGGGGATGGTCGCGACGGTCGTCACGTCCACACCGTGGTCGAGGTCCTCCTCGATCGCCATATGGGCGATGTCCTCGACCTGGACGGGGTCCAGCCCCGCGTCGGCGAGCAGATCGGCGAGGTCCGGGTCCAGGCCGCACTCCATTGGGTCGAGGCCGAACGCCTCGTCGTCGTCATCGCCCCCGCAGCCGCAGGCGTCACCGCAGCCACCCGCGGCATCGAAACCGGCGGCCGGACCACCGATCTGCAGCAGGGGAAGGTCCACAGGCTGTGGACGGTCGTCGGAGGTGTTCACGAGCTCTCCTCGGGAGCGGGCGGGACGGTTGGGGTTCGGTGGCTCACGCGGCCTACGAGGCCTACGGAGCCGACGGGCGGGAAGGCAGCCGAGTCCGTGGGGCGGATCTCCAGCGAGCCGTCGGCGGCGAGGCGCGCTATGAGGTGCCGGCGCCAGTGCGCGTCGTCGCGGTCGGGGCAGTCCTCGCGCCAGTGACAGCCGCGGGTCTCCCGGCGCTCGCGGGCGACGGCGACCAGGACTCGGGAGACGAGCAGGAGGTTGGCCGCCTCCCAGGTCTCCACGCAGGGCTCGGCGGTCTTGCCCTCCCGCTCGAGGGCGGTGGCGGCGTCGGTGTGCAGCGTCTCCAGGGCACGAGCCGCGGCGTCGAGGCTCTCGGCGCTGCGCAGGACGCCGGCGCCGGCCGTCATGATCCGCTGGATCGCGGAGCGGGACTCCGGGGCCAGCAGCGGGCCGGTGCCGGCGCGCGCGGTGTAGTCGCGCGCCCTCTTGCGTGCGGAACGCGCCTCCGCGACATCCGCGGCGATGCTGTGGGCGATGTCCGCGGCGATGCGCTCGGCGAAGACCAGTCCCTCGAGGAGGGAGTTGGAGGCCAGCCGGTTCGCGCCGTGGACGCCGGTGCAGGCGACCTCCCCGCACGCGTACAGGCCGGGCACGGTCGTACGGCCGTACAGGTCGGTGCGTACGCCGCCGCTCGCGTAGTGCGCGGCCGGCGCGACGGGGATCGCCTCGGTCACCGGGTCGATGCCGTGCGCACGGCAGGCGGCCAGGATGGTGGGGAAGCGGTTCTCCCACATCTCGGCGCCAAAATGGCGGGCGTCGAGGTACATGTGCTCGGCACCCTGCTCCTGCATCCGGCGCATGATGCCCTTGGCGACGATGTCGCGCGGGGCCAGCTCGGCCAGCTCGTGCTGCCCGACCATGAAGCGGTGCCCGTCGGCGTCGACGAGGTACGCGCCCTCGCCGCGTACGGCCTCGGAGACCAGCGGCTGCTGGCCCTCGGCTCCCGCCCCCAGGTAGAGCACCGTGGGGTGGAACTGCACGAATTCGAGATCGCTGACCTCTGCCCCGGCGCGCAGCGCGAGCGCCACGCCGTCGCCGGTGGAGACGGCGGGGTTGGTCGTCGCGGAGAACACCTGGCCCATGCCGCCGGTCGCCAGCACCACGGCCGGGGCGTGCACGGCGCCCACGCCGTCGCGCTGCCCCTCGCCCATCACATGCAGGGTGACACCGGCCGCGTGGCCCTCGGTGTCGGTCAGCAGGTCGAGGACGAGGGCGTGCTCGACGGTCTCGATGCCAAGCTCTCGAACGGCCTCGACCAGCGCCCGCGAGATCTCAGCGCCGGTCGCGTCGCCGCCGGCGTGTGCAATGCGGCGGCGGTGGTGGCCGCCCTCGCGGGTCAGCAGGATCTCGCCGGTCTCTGAAGAGGTGTCGAACTGGGCGCCGGAGCCGATCAGGCGGAGCACGGCATCGGGGCCCTCGGTGACGAGGGTGCGTACGGCCTGCTCGTCGCAGAGGCCGGCGCCCGCGACCAGGGTGTCCTCGAGGTGCTGCCCGGGGGAGTCGCCCTCGCCGAGCGCGGCGGCGATACCGCCCTGCGCCCAGCGGGTGGAGCCGTCATCGAGCAGCGCCTTGGTGACGACGACGGTCTTCTGTCCAGCGGCGGCACAGCGCAGCGCGGCTGTGAGCCCGGCGACGCCGGAGCCCACGACGACCACATCGGCCTCGAGGACCCAGCCGGGCCGGGGGGCGCACAGCGCATGCGGATGCGCCGGTGCCTGCGGCGCGGCGCCCCTGGTCCCGGTGGCTATGTGGGGTGCGGTCATCGGTGGCTCCCGAGGGCCGGGCCTGCCGTGAGCAGGGCCGCGCCGGACGCCGCCGCGGCCGGACGGCGGCGGGTGGGTGCGTTCACTGGGCGGCTCCGAACTGCAGGCGGACGTTGTCGATCAGACGCGTCGTGCCGACCCTGGCGGCGACGGCGAGCACGGCTTCACCGTCGAAATCCGGCTCCACCTCGGTGAAGTCGGTGGGGTCGACGAGGGCCAGGTAGTCGAGGACGAGCGGGGGCTCCGCGCGGGCGGCCTGGTCAAGGACGGCGTACGCGGCAGCGCGTACGGCCGCTGGATCGGCAACGGTCACGCTCGCGGAGGCACCCTCGTCTTGGCGCTCGGTCCGCCTCCGGGCTCCCCCAGCTATCGCTAGGGGTACCCCCAGACCCGCTGCCGACGGTCGACCGTGCTCGGGCCCTCTTTCCTCGGGCCCTCCGCGCGCTCTCGCTTTCGGCATGGGGGCACCGCCCAGGCGAAGCTCTGGGGGAGCGCCCTTCGGCTCACTCGCGTCCCCCACGGGCCCGAGGGCACTCTGGGGGCGGTCGGCGCCGGAAAGGGCGCCCGGCGCGGCCTCTGCGCCCCTCGCACTACCCGGTGCGGGAGCAGCCCCGGCAGCGAGCCGGCCCGCGTCTTGGCCGGCAAAGAGCGCGCGCGAGAGCGCGAGCGCCGTACGCCGCTCCTCCGGCGAGAGGTACTGGTTGCGGCTCGAGAGCGCAAGGCCGTCGGTCTCCCGGACCGTCGGCACGCCGACGATCTCGACGGGGAAGTTGAGATCCCGCACCATGCGGGTGATCACCGCGAGCTGCTGGGCGTCCTTCTGGCCGTAGAAAGCGATGTCTGGCTGCGTAAGGTGCAGCAGCTTGGACACCACGGTCAGAACGCCGTCGAAGTGGCCCGGGCGGGACGCGCCCTCCAGGCGCTCCCCCATCGGCCCGGCGGTGATCCTCACCTGCGGCTCGCCGCCCGGGTAGACCTCGTCCACCGACGGGGCGAAGACCGTGTCCGCGCCTGCCTTGTCGGCGACCACGAGGTCCGCGTCCAGGGTGCGCGGATAGCGGTCCAGATCCTCGCCCGGACCGAACTGCAGCGGATTGACGAAGACCGTGACCACGACCTGGCCCTCCGCGCCGACCCGGTCGCGGGCAGCGCGGATCAAGGCCGCGTGCCCCTCGTGCAGGGCCCCCATCGTCATCACCACGGCGCGGCGGCCCTGGCGCGGCAGCCCGCGCAGTTCGTCCGCCGTATGCGTCAGCCGAGCGCCCATCAACGACCTCCGTCCGCGAGGACTTCGAGCAGGTCCTCGGCCAGTTCCGGCTCGAGCAGCCCGTGCGCGAGTGCCCGGTCGGCGGTCGCGCGGGCCATCGCCAGGTAACTGGCGACAGCGCCGGGCGCGTGCTTGCGCAGCTCGGCGACATGGGCGGCGACGGTGCCCGCGTCGCCCCGCGCGACCGGGCCGGTGAGCGCCGCGTCGCCGGAGCGCAGGGCGTTGTCGAGGGCCGCGCCGAGCAGCGGGCCGAGCATCCGGTGCGGGGTGCTGACACCCGCCGTGCGTAGCAGCTCCATGGCCTGGGCGACCAGCGTCACCAGGTGGTTGGCGCCGAGCGCGAGCGCCGCGTGGTAGAGCGGGCGCGCCTCCTCCTCGATCCACTCCGGCTCGCCGCCCATCTCGATGACCAGGGCCTCGGCGGCCAGCCGCAGCTCCTCCGGCGCGGTGACCCCGAAGGAGCAGCCTGCCAGCCGCTGGACATCGACGGAGGTGCCGGTGAACGTCATGGCCGGGTGCAGGGCGAGCGGCAGGGCCCCGGCGCGGCGGGCCGGGTCGAGGACGGCCGTCCCGTAGCGGCCTGAGGTGTGGATCAGCAGCTGGCCGGGCCGTACGGCGCCGGTGTCCGCCAGACCCGCGACGAGGCCGGGCAGTACGTCGTCGGGCACGGTGAGCAGGACCAGCTCGGCGCGCGCCAGGACCTGCTCGGGCGGCACGATCGGCACGTCGGGCAGGAGCGCGGCGGCCCGCCGAACGGAGGCGTCGGAGACGCCGGAGACGGCGACCGGGCGGTGCCCGGCGAGTTGGAGCGACGCGGCGAGCGCCGGGCCCACACGGCCCGCGCCGACAACGCCGACAGTGAGCCGGGCAGGGCGGTCCTGGGGCTCTGGGTGATGGGGTGCGTTCACGCGGCTGCGGCCTTCCGTTCCAGTCCACGGTCGGTACCGGACGTCCGTCGCAATGCTACGCGAGTGTTTCAGGGCGCCCCCAGGGCGTCCACCGGCCGGTAAGCCCGGAAAACCCAGGGCGCGGGCTGCCGCCCGTCGGCCATCATCACCCCCCATGACGGACAGCAGTGAGGACGGCACCAGCGACGCCGGTGGCGAGGACAGCGGTACACGAGAGGAACAGGCTCGCGTCCGCAGGCTGGCGGCCTGGAACGCGTCCGATTGCAGGCTTGGGAGCGACGGGCTGAGAAGGCTGCGCCCGGCTCGGAGGGGCGGCGTGCGGCGATCAGCGCGCGCCCCCGATGCCTCCCCCGGCCCGGACGAGCCCCGTCTCGTACGCCAGTACCACCACCTGCACCCGGTCCCGCAGCTCGAGCTTGGTGAGAATGCGGCCCACGTGCGTCTTGACCGTGGCCTCCGACAGCACGAGCCGCGCCGCGATCTCGCCGTTGGACAGGCCCTGCGCGACCAGCAGCAGCACTTCCCGCTCGCGGTCCGTCAGCCTCTTCAGCCCGGCCTGAGCCGGCCGGCTGACCGCGCTCGGCAGCATGGGGGCGAAGCGGTCCAGAAGGCGCCGGGTAGTGCTCGGCGCCACGACCGCGTCACCGCTGTGCACGGCGCGGATCGCGGCCAGCAGCTCGCCCGGCGGCACGTCCTTGAGCATGAAGCCGCTCGCGCCTGCCTTCAGCGCGGAGAAGGCGTATTCGTCGAGGTCGAAGGTGGTCAGGATCAGCACCTTGGGCGGGTTCTCGCCGGCGCAGACGCGGCGGGTCGCCTCGACTCCGTCAATCCGGGGCATCCGCACATCCATCAGCACGACGTCCACCGTCGTGGTGCCGAGCACCTCCAGGGCTTCCGCGCCGTCCCCGGCCTCGGCCACCACCTCCATGTCCGGTTGCGCCTGCAGCACCATGCGGAAGCCGGTGCGCAGCAGCGCCTGGTCGTCGACGAGCATCACGCGGATCGGCATCTGGGGTGGTCCCCTTTCGTGGCGGCAAAGATGCGTGGTGTGAAAGGTGCGCGGCGGCAAAGTTGGTGGGGCGCATTCGTCAGCGGGCCGGCTTCAGCGGCAGCACGGCGCTGACGCGGAAGCCGCCGCCCGGCCGCGGCCCGGCATCCAGGCGACCGCCGACCATACCGACACGCTCGCGCATCCCGATCAGCCCGTGGCCGAGGCCGTCCGCGCCGCCCGTCTCGTACAGCTCCCGCTGCGCGCCCCGTCCGTCGTCCTCGACCAGCAGGTCCAGTTCGGCGTCGCCGTAAGTGAGGCGGACGATCGCGCCCGCCTCCGGGCCGCCGTGCTTGCGGGTGTTGGTCAGGGCCTCCTGCACGATGCGGTATGCGGTCAGCTCCACGCCACTGGGCAGCGGCCGGGGGCGGCCCTGGACCTTGAAGTCCACAGGGAGGCCGGCACCGCGCACCTGCTCGATGAGGTCGTCGAGCTGGCCGACGTCCGGCTGCGGGAGGTACTCGCGCTCCTCGCCCGGCTCTGCGGTGCGCAGCACGCCGAGCAGCCGCCGCATCTCGGCGAGCGCCTGCCGGCCGGTGCCGGAGATCGTCTCCAGGGCCTGCCTGGCCTGGCCCGGGTCGGTGTCGAGGACATACGCCGCCCCGTCGGCCTGCACCACCATCACCGACACGTTGTGTGCCACCACGTCGTGCAGCTCGCGCGCTATCCGGGCCCGCTCGGCGGCGACGGCCACCTTGGCCTGTGCCTCGCGCTCCTTCTCCAGGCGGGCGGCGCGCTCCTCGAGTTGGGCGTAGTACGCGCGGCGAGTGCGGAGCGAGTCGCCGAGCACCCAGGCCAGGGCGAACGGGACGGTGGAGAAGACGGCGCCGACGACGTCGGTCCACCAGGGCCCGTACTCATTCGGCCAGCGGACGGCGGCGATCGTGGGCGCGCAGAGGCCGCCGACCAGCGCGAACCGGGAGGCCCAGCGGGCGCCGGTCGCGGCCGCGGTGTAGATGATCACCAGCATGGCGAAGTCGGCCGGGTTCTCCCGCACCTCGACGACGAGCTGCGCGACGCCCGCCCCGGCCGCCAGCAGCAGCATCTTCTCCGTCAGCCGGCGGCGCAGGGCGATCACCGTGCACAGCGCGACGGTGATCGGGACCGCGGCGACCCGGCCGCCGGGGCTGAGGTCGTCCGAGACGATCCACAGGCCCGCGACCCCCAGCAGGAGGACAGCCCAGAAGCTGTCGACCCCGGTCGGGTGCCTGCGGAGGAAGTCATAGAGGCGCTGCACGTAACACAGCGTAGGGACGCCAACTACATGCCGGGGTCAACCGGAGGGCCGATCCCTGCCTGCTGCAACTACTCCCCAAGGTGGACGGTCGCCCTCCGCCGGCGCTGCGCCGCCGCCCGTACGGTGGGGGCGTGCTGAGCGATGAGAGCGACTGGCAGCAGGGGTGGCGCGAGGCGGCCGAGCGGGCGCTGTACGGGCCGGACGGCTTCTTCCTGCGGGAGCGGCCCGCGGCTCACTTCCGTACCTCCGTGCACGCCTCCCCGCTCTTCGCCTCCGCCGTCGCCGAACTCCTGACCCGGCTGGACGAGGCGCTGGGGCGGCCGGACCGGCTGGCGCTGGTGGACATCGGCGCGGGCGGCGGTGAGCTGCTGACGCGAGTGCTGGCGTCCGTGCCGCGGGAGCTGGGCGCGCGGCTGCTGCCGTGCGCCGTGGAGCGCGCGCCCCGGCCCGAACACCTCGACGAGCGCATCGAGTGGCGCGCCGAGTTGCCGGAGCCGGAGTCGGTGACCGGGCTGCTCTTCGCGAACGAGTGGCTGGACAACGTACCGGTGGACGTCATGGAGGTGGCCCCTGACGGCTCGCCCCGGTTCGTGACCGTACGGGCCGACGGCGAGGAGAGGCTGAGCGGGGCGGCGCTGTCGGCGCAGGACGCCAAGTGGCTGGCCCAGTGGTGGCCGCTGGGGGCCGAACCGGGGCTGCGCGCGGAGATCGGCCACCCGCGGGACGCGGCGTGGGCGCGGGCGGTGCGGTCGCTGCACCGCGGCCTCGCGGTCGCCGTCGACTACGCGCACGACCGCGCGAGCCGCCCGCCGTTCGGCACCCTGACCGGCTATCGCGACGGCCGTGAGGTCCGGCCGGTGCCGGACGGATCGTGCGACATCACGGCCCATGTCGCCCTCGACGCCTGCGCCTCGGCGGGCGCGAGCGCTGGGGGCGCCCCTGCGCTGCTGACGCAGCGCGCCGCGCTGCAGGCTCTCGGCGTCACCGGGCGACGCCCGCCGCTCTCGCTCGCCTCGACCGACCCTGCCGCATACGTACGGGCCCTGTCCTCGGCGGGCGAGGCAGCCGAACTGACCGACCCTTCGGGCCTGGGCGCCTTCGGCTGGCTCCTCCAGCCGGTAGCCCTGCCGGCCGACGCCCTGGCTGCGATCGGCCTGAACGCCTGAGTTCGCCACCGGACAGGCAGCTCCTGATCCCGCGCGGCGCGAGGCCCCGCGAGAGCCGGCGCAGCGGCCGGCACCGGGACATCGCAACGTCAGGCCGGCTTCGGCCCGGAGCCGCCCCCGTCGGCGGTCGTCAGCCAGCGGTCGGGCAAGGCGTCGCGGCGGCCCGTGCGGGAGCGGTCCGCCTGGGACCAGGTGATCGCCGTCGCCTCGCCGGCGTCGCGAAGGCGCACGGTCACCGTCTTGTTCGCCCCTGTGTCGACGTGCACGTCGGCCAGCCCGAGGCGGCGCTCCCATGGCCCCTGCGTACGCCGTACGCTCTGCACCTTCGCGTGCGGGACGACATCCAGCGTGCGTTTCAGCAGCCCGTGCCGGGCGGCGAACACCACGCCGTCCGCCACAAAGCCGTACCCCCGCCACCACACCGGCACGCACCACCGTGCCCGCCGCGGGGACGGCACCGCCGTCGCCGCCACAGCCCGCAGGTCAACACCGGGCAGGACCCGCCCGACGACCGCCTCCGCGACGGCCCGCTCGGCGACCGGCAGCAGCACGCCGCCCGCCGCCCCGGCGATCTCGAGTTCGACGCGGACCCAGCCGCGCCGCCGCCACAGCAGCGGCTCGACGAGCCGTACGGTCTGCACCCGGCCCGGCGGAACGGTCTCGTGCTCGCGATCGAGCAGCCCGTGGTCCAGCCGCAGCCCGTCCGGGGACTCGCCGACCGTCCAGTCGTACTCCTTGACGTAGCGCCCCGCGCTGCTCGCCCACACCCCGCCGAGGAACGGCAGCCCGGTGGCGACGGCCGCCCATGGGTTCTCGCTCAGCGACCAGACCAGCACCGGGCCGACCACAGCAGCGACCAGGGCTGCCCACGCACCGGGCATCAACAGCAGCGACAGTGCCAGCGTCCGCGGATCGACCCGCACCAACTGCCGTACGGGCGCCTCACCGACGGCCGGCGCCGCCTCAGGGGCGATGCCCGCCGCGCGGGCCAGCAGCTCCGCGCGCAGCGCCCGGGCATCCCGCTCGCTCAGCCCTGTCTCAGCCCCCGACCCCGTATGCATGCCCCCAGCCTAAGCGCGTACGGAAGCTGCGAGACTGTTCTTTATGACGGAGACGACAGTCGGGATCGGCGGCGCGGCGGAGAGCACGGACATGGTGCTCAACATCGGCCCGCAGCACCCGTCCACGCACGGAGTGCTGCGGCTGCGGCTCGTGCTCAACGGCGAGCGGATCAGCACCGCCGAGCCGGTGATCGGCTATATGCACCGAGGCGCGGAGAAGCTGTTCGAGGCGCGTGACTACCGCCAGATCATCGTGCTGGCCAACCGCCACGACTGGCTGTCGGCGTTCTCCAACGAGCTGGGCGTGGTGATGGCCGTCGAGCGGATGCTCGGCATGGAGGTACCGGAGCGCGCCGTGTGGACGCGCACGCTGCTCGCCGAGCTGAACCGCGTCCTCAACCACCTGATGTTCCTCGGCTCGTACCCCCTCGAACTGGGCGGAATCACCCCCGTCTTCTACGCCTTCCGAGAGCGGGAGGAGCTCCAGGCCGTCATGGAGGAGGTCTCCGGCGGCCGGATGCACTACATGTTCAACCGGGTCGGCGGGCTGAAGGAGGACCTCCCGGCCGGCTGGCTCGGCCGGGCCCGGCACGCGGTGGCTGACGTACGGTCCCGCATGGACGTCTACGACCGGCTGGTCCTCGGCAACGAGATCTTCCGGGGGCGGACGCGGGGCGTCGGCGTGATGACCCCTGAGATCGTGCACGCTTACGGTGTGAGCGGGCCCATCGCGCGCGCCACGGGCGTGGACTTCGACCTGCGCCGGGACGAGCCGTATCTGGCGTACGGGGAGCTGCAGGATGTGCTGAAGGTGGTCACCCGCACGGAGGGCGACTGCCTGGCCCGCTTCGAGTGCCTGCTCGAGCAGGTGCACAACTCGCTGGAGCTGGCGGACGCCTGCCTGGACCGGCTGGCGGAGCTGCCGCAGGGGCCGGTCAACCAGCGGCTGCCGAAGGTGCTCAAGGCCCCGGAGGGCCACACCTACGCATGGACCGAGAACCCGCTCGGCCTCAACGGCTACTACCTCGTGTCGAAGGGCGAGAAGACCCCGTACCGGCTGAAGCTGCGCTCCGCGTCGTACAACAACATCCAGGCGCTGACGGAGCTGCTGCCGGGCACCCTCGTCGCCGACATGGTGGCGATCCTGGGCTCGATGTTCTTCGTCGTGGGCGACATCGACAAGTGATCGGCAGGTAGCCGCACGGCGGCCGGACCGGCGCCCGGTCAGCCCGGCGCCGCTCCGGCCCACTCCGCGTCAGTCCGCCCACTCCGCGTCAGGACGACTGGGCGCGCAGCTCCCGTACGTCCAGCTGCTCGGTCTCGTCGTGCTCGGTGAGGTCGACGACCGCGCCGACCGGCTGCTTCCGCTCCCTGCGTGCCTCGTGCTGCTCGTGCGCGGCGAGGGCCTCGGCGCCGACGACGTCGGCGAGATCCTCCTCCGGGGCGGCGGCGGTCAGCCGGGCGCGCTTGGCCTTGGCCGCGGGCAGGGCGTGGGACGGCTGAGTGCCGAAGAAGTCGAATCCGCCCTCGACGCGGGAAGTGGGCCGGCGCATGGGCGTGTAGGGCACGACAGCTGCTGCGGTCGGCACGGTGCGGCGTTCGCGGGCGGACCTGGCCCGGCCCGTGGCGCCGTCAGCGGAGGCGGCGGCCGTACGGGCATGGGCGCCGCTCCCGGCGGCCGCCGTGTGCTTCCCCTCCGGCTCTTCGGCCTCTCTCTCGGCGAGGTCCCGTGCGCGGGCGGCCTCGACCGTCCGGTGCGCCTGCTGCCGTGCGGCGTTGCGCGCCAGCTCGGTGAGTGCCTTGTCCGCCTTGGCGAACGCGCTCGGCGTCAGGCCACCGGGCTCGTTGCGGTCACTCGACGCGGAGGTCAGCTCCTTGGCCGGCGACGCTGCCTCGATGGCGAGCAGCCGACGGCCCTCCAGGGCGCCGGCCCGCTCGGTCTCGGCGGTGGCGTAGCGGCGCAGCAGGTCGGCGTGCTCGCCGCGCAGCCGGGAGAGTTCGGCGCGCTTGGCGCGGAGCCTCGCCTCGAGGGCGGCACGCACCTCCCGGGACTCCTCGAGGTCCACCTCGACCTCGGCGATCCGCTCCTCGGTGCGCCACTCGTCACGGACGCGGGCGCGGGTCAGTTCGGCCACGCGCCTGCCTGCTCTGCGGTCCCAGGAACGCATCAGTACCGAACCGGCGACGGCGGCCGCGGCGGCCGCGGCGGCCAGCGTCCGGAGCACCATGGCATCGCCCACCAGCCAGGCGCCCGCGGCGCAGGCTATTGACGCGCCGGCGATCGCCGTGGGGGGAAGAAGCCTGTGCAGGGGCGGCGAATGGCGGTGACGTCCACGTGGCATGGCCAGAAACTTACCGTGCGTGTGGGGCGTATGGGGACCTGCCAACCAATCTGTTTTCGGCCGGTTACTTCGTCAGCAATCCTTTGGACTCCAGGTAGTCCTTGGCGACATCCGCGGGCTTCTGCCGTTCCCCCTCGGCCTTGCGGTTCAGCGTGATGAGATCGTGGGTCGTCAAGACCTTCGTCAGCTTGTTCAGGGCTGCGGCGATGCCTTGTTCCCTGCATCCTTCGCGTTCACCACGGGCAGCACATTGTCGGCGTTCTGCTTCTCGTCCTTCAGCAGCACCAGGCCGAAGTCGTCGGGCGTGGCGTCGGTGGTGGTCAGCACCAGCTGGTCGGTGCCGTCCTTGACCGCCTGCTTGGCGGGTGTGGTGCCGACGCCCTTGGGGTCCGCGGCAGTGGTGTCGATGCGGTACGTCTTCCCCAGACCCGGCCGGCAGAGCGGCCGGATGCCGCACTCGTCGCCCGCGGCCGGCTTGATCTTGAGCTTCGAACGACCCAGATCGGAGATCGGAGAGGGATTTCAGCGAGTGCTTCGTGGCGAATTCCTTTGTCACCGCGAACGCGTTCTGATCGACCGCCTCGCCGACGGGAAGGAGCTTCAGCCCCGCGCGGCTTGGCGAGCTTCTTCAGCGCCTGGACCGTCTCATCGACATCGCTCGAGGCGAGGGGCTTCGCCTTCGGGCCGTTCTGCTTTCCGTTCAGGAATTCCACAAGCGTAGCGGCGTATTCCGGTACGACGTCGATCTGGCCCTTCTGTAGGGCGGGCTCGTACAGCTCGCGATTCTTCAGCGTCTTGACACTGGTGCTGTATCCGGCGTCCGCCAGCAGATGGCTACGGCCCATCCGCCCGCATCTCGGAGCGGGAGGGTGAGGCAAGGGGAGCACGCGGCGTGGTCAATCGCGCTGCGGCGCGGGCCTGCGCCCGCCCCAGCCGCGCGGCGGTCCCCCGCGGCACGCGGGCGAAGGACGGGGACGCCCGCGCGGAGCGGGCGGCGCGCGGGCCTAGGCTGTGGGTATGAGTACGTTTCGCGGTCGGGTGGCAGGTCTGCCGGAGTGGGATCGCTGTGCGGTGATGGGTGTGGTGAACGTCACGCCCGATTCGTTTTCGGACGGTGGCGAATGGTTCGACACCGCCGCCGCGATCAAGCGCGGTCTGGATCTCGTGGCCGTCGGGGCCGACCTGGTGGACGTCGGCGGAGAGTCGACGCGGCCGGGGGCACCCCGGGTCGACGAGGACGAGGAGCTCCGCCGCGTCATCCCGGTCGTCCGCGGGCTGACCACCGAGGGCGTGCTGGTGTCCGTGGACACCATGCGCGCCTCCGTCGCCGAGCAGGCAGTGGCCGCCGGAGCGGTACTGGTCAACGATGTGAGCGGCGGTCTCGCGGACCCTGCGATGGTGCCCATGGTGGCCGCGGCGAATGTCCCGTTCGTGGTGATGCACTGGCGCGGATTCAGCCATGACATGAACAGCCGGGCCGTGTACGGGGACGTGGTGGCCGAGGTGCTGACCGAGCTCCGGCAGCGCATGGAGGCCGTGGTCGAGGGGGGCGTCCCCCCGGAGCGGATCGTGATCGACCCGGGCCTGGGCTTCGCCAAGCAGGCCGAGCACGACCTCGCGCTGGTCGCCCATCTGCGGGACTTGCGAGCCCTTGGCCGGCCACTGCTGGTGGCTGCCTCACGCAAGCGGTTCCTCGGCCGGGTGCTGGCAGGTGACGAGGGCATCCCGCCCCCGGCGCGGGAGCGGGACGCGGCGACGGCCGCGGTGTCCGCGATCGCTGCGCGCGAGGGCGCCTGGGCCGTACGAGTGCACGAGGTGCGGCCCACGGCCGACGCGGTGCGCGTGGCGCGAGCCATCGAAGGCGCAGAGAGCGCAGCCGAGGGGACACCGTGAGCGACGCACACGAGGCCACCGGCCCGCACCCGACCACGATGGCCGCACCGGTGCGCCGAGTGTGCGGAGATGGGGGCACCACCCGGGCGAAAGCCCTGGGGGATCGCAAGGGGACGCTGTGAGCACGGCCCGTACGGACCGCGAGCAGGTCGAGCAGGCCAACACCGCCCTGTACGAGGCGCTGGAACAGGGCGACTTCGAGGCGCTTGCCGGGATGTGGCTCAACGGCAACGTGAGCTGCGTACACCCGGGCTGGCCGGTGCTGCGCGGGCGCGGCGAGGTGCTGCGCTCGTACGCCCTGATCATGGCGAACACCGACTACATCCAGTTCTTCCTCACCGATGTCGAGGTGTCGGTCGAGGAAGGTACGGCCCTGGTGACCTGCACCGAGAACATCCTCAGCGGCGCGCCCGCCGAGGAGGAGGGTGCGCTGGGCCCGCTGGTGGGCCAGCTGGTCGTGGCGACCAATGTGTTCCGGCGCACTCCGGACGGCTGGAAGGTGTGGTCGCACCATGGGTCGCCGGTGCTCGCGGAGACCGACGAGGACGAGAACGGGCCGGAGGACGAGGTCTCCGGCGCCTGAGCACGCCGTCAGCGCGACACACGAGCCCACTCGTTCGAGTCAAGCCGGAGTCGGGTAGGGGTGGGAGACAGGGCGGCGGGTATGCGCGGCTCAAGCCCCTTAGCAGTAATCCGGGCAAGTGTCCATAGCCCCCGTGGGCGAGAGCTGTCAGCCCTCGCAGGTAAATTCGAGTGCGAGTGGCGGGCCGACGTCGCCAGGCGCGTGCCCGTTTTACGACGACCAGCAGGAGTGATTCGCGTGGATCGTGTCGCGCTGCGCGGGCTCAAGGCCCGTGGGCACCACGGCGTGTTCCCCCGGGAGCGCGAGGAGGGCCAGACCTTCGTCGTGGATCTGGTGCTCGGCCTGGACACCCGCCCCGCGGCGGCGGACGACGACCTTGCGAAGACCGTGCACTACGGCATCGTGGCCGAGGAGGTCGTGAACATCGTCGAGGGCGAGCCCGTCGATCTGATCGAAACCCTCGCGGAGCGAATCGCCGCCCAGTGCCTCAAGCACGACGCCGTCCGGGAGGTCGAGGTCGTCGTGCACAAGCCGGATGCCCCGATCACCGTGCCCTTCGACGACGTGACCGTCACGATCACCCGGAGCCGAGTATGAGCGCCAGTTCCGCACCCTTCCCGGGTACGACCCCCGGGCCCGCGCCCGATCCGACTGTGCAGCCCGTCCCGACCTCGGTGGTCGAGCAGGTGGACGCAGCCGACACCACACTGAGCAACCCCAAACTCGCCGTGATCTCCCTCGGCTCCAATCTCGGCAACCGGCTGGAGACCCTGCAGGGCGCGATCGACGCCCTGGAGGACACCCCGGGGCTGCGGGTCAAGGCGGTCTCTCCGGTCTACGAGACGCAGCCATGGGGTGTGGATCCGGGCTCGCAGCCGGCGTATTTCAACGCCGTGGTGCTGATCAAGACCACCCTGCCGCCGTCCGCACTGCTGGAGCGGGGGCATGCGATCGAGGAAGCGTTCGAGCGGGTGCGCGACGAGCGCTGGGGGCCTCGGACGCTTGACGTCGACATCGTGGCGTACCAGGGTGTGGTCTCCGACGACCCGGTCCTGACCCTGCCGCATCCCCGGGCGCACGAGCGCGCCTTCGTGCTCGTACCGTGGCACGACATCGACCCCGAGGCCGAGGTGCCCGGCCGCGGCACGGTCGCCGACCTGCTGACCGCGCTGGGGCGTACGGGCGTCGAGCCGCGCGCCGACCTGGAACTTCGCCTGCCCGAGTAGTCGTTGGGCTCGCAGGCCGTAGGACCACGTGACCGACTTGAGGGGCGAGCGCTCGGTGAAGCAACTTCGGATCAGGGTGCTGTGCGGACTGTTCCTGGCGGCCGGCGTGCTCTCCTGGGCCGGTGCGCGGCTGTGGGACACATTCGGCAGTCTGCCGGGGGTTCCGGTCGCGGCGCCGATCGTGCTGGCGGTGATCGCGGCCGTGCTGGCCGCGACGGCGCTGTCGCTGCGCTCGCGACTGAAGGCCCAGCGGGAGCGGGTGCCCGGGGCCAGTGGCGTGGACCCGCTGGTGGCGGCCCGCGCGGTGGTCTTCGGCCAGGCGAGCGCGCTGGTGGCGGCGCTGGTGGCCGGCGTGTACGGCGGGACGGGCCTCTTCTTGCTGCTGCAAGGCATGGAGCAGGGGCCCCGCCGGGACCAAGCCGTCTACGCGGGCCTGTCGGTACTGGCGGGCGCGGCGGTGGTGGCGGCGGCGCTCTTCCTGGAGCGGGTATGCAAGCTGCCGGAGGACGAGGACCAGCCACCGGGCGCGGCCCAGGTCTGAGCGGCCCCGCCTTCCACACCCGTGGCCGGCCACCCCAAGGACGACGTCCGGCTGTGTCAGGCCATGATCAGGCTCATGGCCTCGGAGCGGGTCGCGGCGTCACGGAGCTGGCCGCGGACGGCCGAGGTGGTGGTCTTCGCGCCGGGCTTGCGTATACCGCGCATCGACATGCACATGTGCTCGCACTCGACGACGACGATCACGCCGCGCGCCTCCAGGATGCGCATCAGGGAGTCGGCGATCTGCGTGGTCAGCCGCTCCTGGACCTGCGGGCGGCGGGCGTAGACATCCACCAGGCGGGCGAGCTTGGAAAGGCCGGTGATCTTCCCCTCGGTGGACGGGATGTAGCCGACGTGCGCCACCCCGTGGAACGGCACCAGATGGTGCTCGCAGGTCGAGTACACCTCGATGTCCTTCACCAGGACCATCTCGTCGTGGCCGAGGTCGAACGTCGTGGTCAGGACGTCCTCCGGCTTCTGCCAGAGGCCCGCGAAGATCTCCTTGTACGCGCGCGCGACCCTGGCCGGCGTCTCGAGAAGTCCCTCGCGGTCGGGGTCCTCGCCGACAGCGATGAGCAGCTCGCGAACGGCGTTCTCGACGCGCTTCTCATCGAACTCGCCGATGGTCCCCACACCGTCCAGCGTCACCGGGTCGGTCATCTACCTGTGCCTCGATCCTCATTGCTACGTGCCACAACGCGATGCCGCGTCCTCCCAGGTTAGAACCCGGGAGGACGCGGCATTCATTCCGGGGGCCGGCGCGGGCCGGCCCGGTTTGTTCAGCTCTCGGAGCCCGGCTCCTCGGGGAGGTCCACCTTCTCCGTCTGAACGGTGCCCGGCGTGGTGACCGCGGGCTTGGCGCCGTTGGCCACCGTCAGCTCCTTCGGAGTGAGCACCGGCGGGCGGGTGGAAGGCGTCCGGCGGGAGGAGCCGGTCCACGCCGGCCGCGGCGGGCGCTTGACGACCGGGCGGAAGATCTCGGCGATCTCCTCCTTGCCCAGGGTCTCCTTCTCCAGGAGCGCCAGCACCAGGTTGTCCAGAACGTCCCGGTTCTCGACCAGGATCTCCCAGGCCTCGTTGTGCGCCGACTCGATGAGCTTCTTGACCTCCTCGTCGACCAGCGCGGCGACCTCTTCCGAGTAGTCGCGCTGGTGAGCCATCTCACGGCCGAGGAACGGCTCGGAGTTGTCGGAGCCGAACTTGATCGCACCGAGCCGCTCGGTCATGCCGTACTGCGTGACCATGGCACGCGCCGTGGCGGTCGCCTTCTCGATGTCGTTCGCCGCTCCCGTGGTCGGGTCGTGGAAGACGAGCTCCTCGGCCGCACGGCCGCCGAGCATGTACGCGAGCTGGTCGAGCATCTCGTTGCGCGTGGTGGAGTACTTGTCCTCGTCCGGCAGCACCATCGTGTAGCCGAGCGCACGGCCCCGGGACAGGATCGTGATCTTGTGCACCGGGTCGCTGTTCGGAGAAGCCGCCGCGACCAGGGCGTGACCGCCCTCGTGGTACGCGGTGATCTTCTTCTCCTTGTCGCTCATGATCCGGGTCCGCTTCTGCGGGCCGGCCACGACGCGGTCGATCGCCTCGTCCAGGAAGTGGTTGTCGATCAGCTTCTTGTCGCTGCGGGCGGTGAGCAGCGCGGCCTCGTTGAGGACGTTGCTCAGGTCCGCACCGGTGAAGCCGGGGGTGCGGCGGGCGACGGCCGACAGGTCGACGTCCGGCGCGACCGGCTTGCCCTTCTGGTGGACCTTGAGGATCTCCAGCCGGCCCTGCATGTCCGGGCGGTCGACGGCGATCTGCCGGTCGAAGCGGCCCGGGCGCAGCAGCGCCGGGTCGAGGATGTCGGGCCGGTTGGTGGCGGCGATCAGGATGACGCCGCCCTTCACGTCGAAGCCGTCCATCTCGACGAGCAGCTGGTTCAGCGTCTGCTCGCGCTCGTCGTGCCCACCGCCGAGACCCGCACCGCGGTGCCGGCCGACGGCGTCGATCTCGTCGACGAAGACGATCGCCGGCGCGTTGGCCTTGGCCTGCTCGAACAGGTCGCGGACACGGGAGGCACCGACACCGACGAACATCTCGACGAAGTCGGAGCCGGAGATCGAGTAGAACGGGACACCGGCCTCGCCCGCGACGGCGCGCGCGAGCAGCGTCTTACCGGTGCCGGGCGGACCGTACAGCAGCACACCCTTGGGGATCTTGGCACCGACTGCCTGGAACTTCGCCGGCTCCTGCAGGAACTCCTTGATCTCCTGGAGCTCCTCGACCGCCTCATCGGCTCCGGCCACGTCGGAGAAGGTCGTCTTCGGGGTGTCCTTGGTGATCAGCTTGGCCTTGGACTTCCCGAAGTTCATGACCCGGGAGCCGCCACCCTGCATCTGGTTCATCAGGAACAGGAAGACGACCACGATCAGGACAAACGGCAGCAGCGAGAGCAGCACACCGACGAACGGGTTCTGCTTCGACGGCGTGACGGTGTACCCGTCCTTGATCTGCTTGTCCTGGTACTTGGCCTGCAGATCCTGGGCGAGCTGGACGCCCTGGTCGCCGATGTAGCTCGCCTGCAGCTTCTTGCTGCCCTCGACCGGCTTGGCGCCGTCCTTGAGCTCGATCTTGATCTTGTTTTCGTCGCCTGTCGTCAGCTCGGCGGACTTGACCCTGTTGTCGGCAATCGCCTTGACGACCTGGCCGGTGTCCACCGTCTTGTAGCCGCCGGACGAGCCGACGACCTGCATCAACACGACCACGGCGAGGACGGCCAGCACGATCCACATGACCGGCCCACGGAAGTAGCGCTTCACGTCCATCCATACGGGGCGCAGGCGCCCCGTCCCTCCTGCCACAGTGAGGCACGACGACCCCGCTCTCGGAGCCGTCCGTGCGTACGGTGTATTACTCGACCTTTACGGACTGACCTTCGGACCGTACCCCAGCATTGTCACCCGACGCTGCCCTGGACCGTTAACCAATCCGCCTTCCCCCGGTGCAACGCCGGGAAACCGAGAGCGGTTCCCGACGCCTCGGACGGCCCGGCGCAAGCGGCGTACGGCCTGGTCAGCCGCCGTATACGTGCGGGGCCAGGGTGCCCACGAAAGGCAGATTGCGGTACTTCTCCGCATAGTCGAGGCCATAGCCGACCACGAACTCGTTCGGAATATCGAAGCCGACCCACTTCACATCGATGTCGACCTTGGCCGCCTCCGGCTTGCGCAGCAGCGTGCACACGTTGAGTGAGGCAGGCTCGCGTGAGCCGAGGTTCGACAGCAGCCAGGACAGGGTCAGACCGGAGTCGATGATGTCCTCGACGATGAGGACTTCCTTGCCCTTGATGTCGGTGTCAAGGTCCTTGAGGATCCGGACGACACCGGAGGACTTGGTACCGGCGCCGTATGACGACACCGCCATCCAGTCCATTGTGACAGGGGTGGACAGCGCACGCGCCAGGTCCGCCATCACCATGACGGCGCCCTTGAGGACGCCGACAAGGAGCAGGTCCTTGCCCGCGTACTCCGCATCGATCTTCGCGGCCAGCTCCGCCAGCTTCGCGTCGATCTCTTCCTTGGTGACGAGCACCGACTGGAGGTCGCTACCCATGTCCTTGATGTCCACCCGCGTCACTCTCGGTTGATCCGGCTCAAGTGTCGGCGGCGGCCTCGTCGCCTCGCCGAATCTCCAGACTGCCACACCGCCGGCGAACCTCGACCCGGCCCGGGAGGTTGATGGCCCCCTGGCCGCGCCAGCGCGTGATCAGCCGGTCCACCTCCTCGATGTGCTTGGCGAAGAGCGAGCCGGGCGGCGAACCGGCGGCGATGGCCGCGCGGCGCAGCACACGGCGGCGGACCGCGGGAGGCAGCGCGAACAGCGCCCGGATATCGAGGGCGTCGGTGCCGTCGGCGGTGCGGGTCCGTACGGACATCTCGGCGTCGGCGGCCCAGGCGTCAAGTGCGTCGGCATCGTCGCGGGAGAGCTGGGCCGTACGGGCAAGGGCCTCGATCACTCCCTTGCCGAGGGACTTCTCCAGGGCGGGCAGGCCCTCGTGCCGGAGCCGGGAGCGGGTGAAGGCCGGGTCGGCATTGTGTGGATCGTCCCAGACGGGCAGCGACTGGACGAGGCAGGCCTTGCGGGCGGTCTGCCGGTCGAGGTGCAGGAAGGGGCGGCGGTAGCGGCCGCGTACGCCGGAGACCGCCGCCATGCCGGACAGCGAACGGGTGCCGGAGCCTCGGGCGAGCCCGAGGAGAACGGTTTCGGCCTGGTCATCCCTGGTGTGGCCGAGCAGCACCGCCGCGGCGCCGTGGTGCTCGGCCGCCGCGTCGAGGGCGGCGTAGCGGGCGTCGCGGGCGGCCGCCTCGGGGCCACCCTGCCGGCCCACGGCAACGCTGATGGTCTCGACGGGGTCGAGCGTCATGGCACGCAGGCGTTCGGCAACCTCGGCCGCACGCTGGGCGGAGCCGGGCTGAAGACCGTGGTCGACGGTGATGCCACCGGCCCGGATGCCCAGCTTGGGGGCCTCGAAGGCGAGCGCGGAGGCGAGCGCCATGGAATCGGCGCCACCGCTGCAGGCGACGAGTACGAGCGGGCCGGGGATGCCGCCACCCACCGAGGGCACGGGGATGGCAGGTACGGAAGCTTCGTTGCGATCGGGCCGGTCCGCCCGATCGATGAGGGCGTCGGTCAGGACGTCGTGGAGTACGCGGCGGACCGCCAGGCGTATCGCTGCGACCGCTGGATGGGGACCCATGTCCGGTTCACTTCCTCTGGGCCGGGGCCGTACGGGCTTGTCGTCGGACGGCGTTCCGTCACTGGCGCTCATCACTCTGAGTATGTATATGGTGACAGAGACGAGCGATTACCCGAGCATCGCACGCCTACCCGTGGCTCACGGTCCCTCGGACGGGTGAATACGGGGGCGTCCTTTTGCCTCAGGATGCGCCGTTTTCGCGACCCCGCTCTACGGTGGTCCGTCGGACCTTCGGTGCACCCGCGCGATCCAGTCCGCCGGTTTGGCGATCTCCGCCTTGGTGGGGAGCGTGTTGGGCGACGTCCAGACCCGGTTGAAACCGTCCATGCCGACTTCCTCGACCACGGCTCGTACGAACCGCTCACCGTCGCGGTACTGCCGCAGCTTGGCGTCGAGGCCCAACAGTTTGCGCAGCGCCTGGTCGAGGCGGCCCGCGCCGCTGGCCCGGCGCTTTTGGAACTTCTCGCGGATCTCCGTCACCGACGGCACGACCTCGGGCCCCACGCCGTCCATCACAAAGTCCGCGTGCCCCTCCAGCAGGGACATCACGGCGGTGAGGCGGGCCAGGATCTCCCGCTGGGCGGGGGTCTGGACGAGCTCGACGATGCTGTGGCCGCCGCCGTCCTCTCCGCTCTCGGAGCGGCTGCCGGCCAGTGACTGGGCGGCCTCGCGGAAGCGCTCGAGGAGGGTCATCGGGTCGATCTCGGTCTCGCCGAGGAAGGACTGGATCTCGCCCTCGAGGTGGGCGCGCAGCCAGGGCACGGCGGCGAACTGGGTGCGGTGGGTCTCCTCGTGCAGGCACACCCAGAGCCGGAAGTCGTGCGGCTGGACGTCCAGTTCGCGCTCGACGTGGACGATGTTGGGCGCGACCAGCAGGAGCCGGCCCGAGCCGTCGGCTCCGGCCGGAAGGTCGTACGTGGCGGGCGCGAAGGTCTCGTACTGGCCGAGAACGCGGGAGGCGAGGAAGGACAGCAGCATCCCGAGCTCGACGCCGGTCACCTTTCCGCCGACAGCACCGAGAACGGCCCCGCCGGGTGTGCTGCCGCGGCGCTCCTGCATCTTCCCCAGCAGCGGCTTGAGGATCTCGCGGAAGCCGGCGACGTTGGCCCTGATCCAGCCCGGCCGGTCGACGACGAGGACCGGGGGTCCGCCCACCGGCGGCGGGGAGTCCTGGCGATCGCGGCCCTCGGCCCCCGGCTCCCCCATCCGGGTGAAGGCGCGTACGTGTTCCTCGGAGGACTTGGCGTGGCGCCGCAGTTCGGCAACGACGGCTCGCGCCTCGTCCCGGGTCACCTCCGGCCCGGGTCGCACGAGCCGGGTCGCGGTCGCCACCGCGAGGTTCCAGTCGACCATCTCGGCACCACCGATGCTCGTCATGGCTTCACCGTACGTGCTGCGCCCCCCTTGCGGTGCAGGGTTCCTCCGCCGGCTCGCTCCGGCGGCGCAAGCCGCGTCGGAGTGCACAGGGACGGGGCCTCAAGGGCCCGCCGGCGGGGGGCCGGGCCCGGTGCGGAGGGGGCCGCCCGGCAGGTCAGCGGCAGCCGCAGTTGGCCAGAGCCGAGGCCAGGCGGTCCAGGGCAGCCTGGGCACCGTGGGGATTCGGTGCGTTCTCCGTCATGAAGGCGAAGGCGAGGAGCCTGCCGTCCGCGTCGACGACCGTGCCCGCGAGCGTGTTCACGCCGGTCAGCGTGCCGGTCTTGGCACGCACCATCCCGGTACCGGCCGAGGCGTCGGCGTACCGGCTGCGCAGGGTCCCGCTGAAGCCGGCCACCGGCAGCCCGCTGAGCACCGGCCGGAGGCCGGGACGCTGCGGGTCCGCGGCGCGTACGAGCAGCTGGGCCAGCAGGGCCGCGGAGGCTCTGTCGTCGCGGTTCAGCCCACTGCCGTCCGCCAGGCGCGCGCCCTTCAGCGGCAGGTCCAGCTTCCCGAGCCGGGCGGTCACGGCCCGCCCCGCGCCCGCGAAACTCGCCGGCTGCCCGCCGGCGATCGCGGTCTGCCGGGCAAGGGCCTCGGCGATGTCGTTGTCGCTGTTGGTGAGCATGCGCTCGACCAGCGCGGACAGCGGAACGGAGCTGACGGAGGCGAGGCGGTCGGCCTTGGGATCGGCGGTGGTACGGCGCGGCGCGCCGTCGGTGTCGATCCCCCGGTCATGGAGCAGCTCGGCGAACTTCTTCGCCGCGTCCCCCGCCGGGTCCGCCGTCCGGGGTGCCGGGCCGCTGTCGCTGTTGTCGAGGCGCCCCTCATCGACCATCAACGGGCTGACCGGGGCGATGTTGGGATTGAGGCCGATGGGATGACGCTCCGGCCCGGCGTAGCGCGACGTGTCGTACCCCACGGCGACCTTCTTCACGCCGCGGTGCTGCAATGCGCGGGCCGTACGGTCGGCCAGCTTGCGCAGGCTCGCGGGGCCGTCCGCGCTCTTGCTCTCGCGTGCGGTGAGGGTGGGATCTCCGCCGCCGACCAGGACGACCTCCTTGCCGCCATCCCCCGCGACAGCGGCCGTCTCGATGCGGTGGTCCGGCCCAAGAGCGTCCAGCGCGGCCACGGCGGTGGCCAGCTTGATCGTCGAGGCCGGCAGGGCCGCCTCGTCTGCCTTCGAGCCGTACACCTGCCGGGCGGTGGCGACGTCCACGACGGACGCGGTGCGCAGCGGACCGAGCTGCTGGTCCTTCAGCAGCGGCGCGAGGGCGTCCGCGAGACCGGGCCCGGTGGGCGGAGGGACCGGGTCAGGGGACTGCGTCGCTCCGCCCACGGTGCCCAGCGCGGCGAGCACGGCCGGCGCGCTGACGGCGGGCGTGACGGCCTTCCCGGCGCGCCCGCCGCCAGGCCCGTCGTGATGCTCGCCACCCCCGCGGTCCTCGGCCGCCGCCAGCGCCCGCTCGGCCGTACGCTGACCGGAGTCCCATGGGCCGGCCGCGGACACCGCCACGGCCGCCACGGCGAGTCCGACCAGGGCGGACACGGCGGTCAGCCGGAACGTCGACGACCGCGCCCGCCACTGCTCGACAGGCATCCTGAACTGCCACGATCTGGCCTCGGGCACCTCGGACCAGCCCCTTTCGCCACCACACACGTGCGTGAGGGACACTTAATCACCCAAAGTATGTGCTGATCATGGAGGAGCCACCCGTGGAGTTCGACGTCACCATCGAGATCCCGAAGGGTTCGCGGAACAAGTACGAGGTGGATCACGAGACCGGTCGTATCCGCCTGGACCGTCGTCTCTTCACTTCGACCAGCTACCCGGCCGACTACGGCTTCGTCGAAGGGACCCTGGGTGAGGACGGCGACCCGCTGGACGCCCTGGTCATTCTGGATGAGCCGACCTTCCCGGGCTGCCTGATCAAGTGCCGCGCGATCGGCATGTTCCGGATGACGGACGAGGCCGGCGGCGACGACAAGCTGCTCTGTGTGCCGGCGTCCGACCCGCGCGTGGAGCACCTGCGCGACATTCACCACGTGTCGGAGTTCGACCGCCTGGAGATCCAGCACTTCTTCGAGGTCTACAAGGACCTGGAGCCCGGCAAGTCCGTCGAGGGTGCCAGCTGGGTGGGGCGCGCCGAGGCCGAGGCCGAGGTCGAGGCCTCGATCAAGCGGCTTGAGGCCGCGGGCGGCCACCAGCACTGAGCTGCGGCTCTCCTCCGGCTGTGCGGGCGGGCGGCACACCCTTCGCGGGTGGGCCGCCCGCCCGTCGCTGAGCACGGCGCGGAGGCGGCCGCGGAGCATGCAGGCGGGCATGGTGGGCAGCCGGGTGGACATCCGGCATCGTGGCCCGGTGACAACGAAGGGGCGGGCAGAGCTCGACAGACAGGAGGAGGAGCGCAGCAGCGTGGTCGCGAACCCAATGGGGGCACGCTCCCAGGTGACGCCCGGGGGAAGTAGCTCGGGGCGGAACGGCGGTGGGCCGGAAACCGAGCCGTCGGACGACCGCAAGCCCCAGTCGGACGAGGCGCACAGCGCCTTCACACCGCCGCTGGGCGTACCTCTGCCGCCTCCCCCCGAGGACGACCATCCGACCTCCGAGTTCGCCATCCCCAGCGGAGTCGTGCCCGAGCCGCCGACGGAACCGGAGGGTTCGGCCTTCACTCTGCCCAAAGGGCAGGCGCCGCCGAACGGCCAGCCGCAGAGCTATACGGCCTTCACCCCGCCGCACGGGATCCCGCAGGTACTGCTGGCCAAAGAGGCGCCGTGGCAGGACCGGATGCGCACGATGCTGCGCCTGCCGCTCGCCGAGCGTCCGCTGCCGGAGCGGGCGGAGCGGCACGAGGACGAGACCGGTCCCGCTGTCCCGCGCGTACTCGACCTGACCCTGCGTATCGGCGAACTGCTGCTCGCCGGGGGCGAGGGCGCCGAGGACGTCGAGACCGCGATGTTCGGCGTGGCGCACGCGTACGGGCTCGAGCGCTGCGAGCCGAACGTCACCTTCACTCTGCTGTCGGTGACCTACCAACCGTCGCTGGTCGACGATCCGGTGACGGCCAGCCGGACCGTACGGCGTCGGGGCACCGACTACACCCGGCTGTCGGCCGTCTTCCGGCTGGTGGACGACATCACATCGGACGATGTCGAGGTCACGCTCGAAGAGGCGTACCGGCGGCTCGCCGAGATCCGTCGAAACCGCCACCCATACCCCGGCTGGGCTCTGACCGTCGCGGACGGCGCGCTCGCCGGTGCGGCGAGCATGCTGGTCGGTGGTGAGTGGCTGGTGTTCATCGCGGCGGCGATCGGCGCGATGCTCGGCGACCGGCTGGCGTGGCTCTGCTCGGGGCGCGGCCTGCCGGAGTTCTACCAGTTCGTGGCGGCGGCCATGCCTCCCGCCGCGGTGGGGATCGCACTCAGCCTCGCGCACGCGAGCGTGCAGGCCTCGGCGGTGATCACCGGTGGGCTCTTCGCGCTGATCCCCGGGCGAGCTCTGGTCGCCGGCGTCCAGGACGGGCTGACCGGCTACTACATCACCGCGTCCGCGCGTCTGCTGGAGGTCTGCTACCTCATCATCGGCATCGTCGTCGGTGTGCTGATGGTGCTGTACGGCGGGGTGCAGCTGGGCGCCACTCTCAACCCTGACGAGGCGCTGGCGTACGACTCACGGCCGGTGGTGCAGATCCTCGCCGCGATGCTGCTGTCGCTGGCGTTCGCCCTGCTGCTGCAGCAGGAACGTCACACCGTGCTGGTCGCCACACTCAACGGCGGGGTCGCGTGGGTCATCTACGGCGCGCTGGCCGACGTGGGAGGAATCTCGCCGGTCGCGGCGACGGCTGTCGCCGCCGGGCTCGTCGGCCTTTTCGGGCAGCTGCTCTCGCGCTACCGGTATGCGTCGGCGCTGCCGTACGTGACGGCGGCCATCGGGCCGCTGCTGCCCGGTAGCGCGACGTACTTCGGGCTGCTGAGCTTCGCCCAGGGCGACCTTGACGGGGGCTTTGCCTCGCTGTCGAAGGCGGTGGCGCTGGCCCTGGCGATCGCGATCGGCGTGAACCTGGGTGGGGAGATCGCGCGGCTCGTCATGAAGGTGCCGGGCGGGGCGACGACCGGCGCGGGCCGCCGCGCGGCGAAGCGCACGCGCGGCTTCTAACGGGGCCCTCGCCGGGCAGGCCGAGGCGACGGCGCGAACCCCGCCCAGGCCAATGCCCGTCCGTGGCGCTCCGCGAGGGTTGTCCCACCGAACAATCCGCTGCGACGACACGGACAGCAGCGAGGCAACGGCGCCGCGCGTCACGCAGCGACGCGCGATCGATGGCCGGCCAGGCAGGAAAGTCCCGGCCCGCTCCGCGGAGCGGGCACCGGCCAGACCTACCGCTTGTCGGGCAACCGCGCTGCGCAACCGTGCGCAAGGCAACCGCAAGGGCGTCCGCTTCCCTTGCCCGCCACGGAGGTCTTCGACCACGATCCAGCGCTCGGGCCACAGCCCAACCCACAACCGCCAGGTACCGCCAACGGCCGGGCACGAGCCGACAAGCCCGACCCTGGTGCGCAGCCAGCCCCACGGGCACCACAAGAGCCCCCGCCTTCCCCTACCGCCAAACGGAGCTCTTCGACCACGATCCAGCCCTCGGGCCACAGCCCCACCCACAACCGCCAGCCAACGGCCGGGCACGAGCCGACAAGCCCGGCCCTGGTGCGCGGAGCGGCCCGCCGGCGAGGCTTACCGCTTGGCGTGGCGGCGGCGCTGCGCTGCCGGGCCCGAGGCGACGTCGGCAGGGGCTTCCTTCTTCGCCTTACTGCGGGCGCGGAGATATTCGATGACGATCGGGACCACCGAGAGCAGCACGATGGCGACGAGGATCATCTCGATGTGCTTGTGGACGAAGTCGACCTGGCCGAGGAAGTAGCCGAGAAGCGTCACCCCCGCGCCCCACAGAGCGCCACCGATGATGTTGAAGGTGATGAAGGAGCGGTAGTTCATCCGGCTGACGCCCGCGATGATCGGCGTGAATGTCCGGACAATCGGGACGAAGCGGGCCAGGACCAGCGACTTGGGCCCGTACTTCTCGAAGAACTCGTGCGCCTTCTCGACGTTCTCCTGCTTGAAGAACCTGGAGTCGGGACGGCGGAACAGCGCGGGCCCGACCTTGCGCCCGAAGAGGTAGCCGACCTGGTCGCCGAGGATCGCCGCCAATACGACGAGCAGGCAGACCAGCCACAGCGGGTAGTGCAGGTACTGGTGGGTGGCGACCAGCAGGCCCGTGGTGAACAGCAGTGAGTCGCCCGGCAGGAAGAAGCCGATGAGCAGGCCGGACTCGGCGAAGACGATCGTCAGGATGCCGATCAGACCGAACGCCTGGATCAGATAGTCCGGGTCCAGCCAGTTGGGGCCGAGCGCGAGGGTGGTCACGGTTGACAGGCTCCTGGGTCGAGGGCGCAGGCTCAAGCGGGGCCCGGCAGGTATCTGGGCTTGGTAGCGGCCCAAAGCTATCAACGTTGATTGGACGCCTTCGGTTCCACCGGTCCCCAAGCCACTGAGCGGCGGAGCGGCCCCGCCTGGCCGAGCGGGCCGGAACCCTCCGCACAGCGCTCAAAGTGCGCCTCCGCAGACAGCGGGTGATCATGCCGGGGAGGAGGTGGATGCCATGGGCATCGACGAGTACGGCGGCGGACAGGAGCCCCAGCCCGACGTCCTGGTGGTCACGACGAACGATGTGCCGGGCTACCACGTGCAGCAGGTCATGGGCGAGGTCTTCGGTCTTACGGTGCGTTCGCGCCACCTCGGCAGTCAGGTCGGCGCCGCCCTGAAGTCGGTGGTCGGCGGGGAACTCAGGGGGCTGACCAAGACCCTGGTCCAGACCCGGAACCAGGCCATGGAACGGCTGGTCGAGCAGGCCCGGGCCCGCGGCGCCAACGCCGTGCTCATGATGCGGTTCGATGTGACGGACGCCGCCGACGTCGGCACCGAGGTGTGCGCGTACGGCACCGCGGCGGTGATATCCCCCCAGGCCTGAGCCGCGCGCGAGCCCGGTCGGCAAGGCTCGGCAAGACAGCGCCCCCGGCCCCGCACTTCGCGCCGGGATTCCGCCACGCCCGGCCACCCGCCCCGAGATGGGGCCAGGTGGCCGGCTCGAGACGGCGCCGCACGCGCTGTCGGGCAGCCCGGCACCAGGCGGCCGGGATGCCCGGACCCGGAGTGCTCAGACGTTCCGCACCGCGTTGGCGAGGATCGCGTCGCGCACGTACACGGCCAGACCGCCGCGTACCGCCTCGTAGGTTGCCGTGAAGCGCTCGTCCGCGACATACATCTCGCCCAGCCCGGTGTGTATGTCGTAGGTGCAGTCGTAGAAGAAACGGCTGATCAGCTGCCGGTGCTGCTCGGCGAGATCCATGGCCTGCTCACCCGACGCCGGCGCGCCGGACGCCAATAGCTCGCCGAACCGCTCGGTGATGTCCTGCTGCTCCCGGGTGATCCGCAGCCAGTCCTCCTTGGTGTAGCCGGCGGTGCGGCGCTGCGACTCCCGGTAGGCGTCGGTACCGCCCCACCGCTGTTCGGCCTTCTCCGCGTACTCGTCGGGGTCGAAGTCGCCAAAGACCTCGAACTTCTCCTCAGGCGTGAGACTGATGCCCATCTTTCGTGCCTCCATGGCGTGTTCGACGGCGGTGGCCATCTCCTGCAGCTTGGCGATCCGGGTGGTGAGCAGCTGGTGTTGCCGACGCAGGTGCTGCACCGGGTCCGCCTCCGGGTCGTCAAGGAGGGCCGCCACCTCCTCGAGCGGAAAGCCGAGCGCCCGGTAGAACAGGATCTGCTGCAGCCGGTCGAGGTCGGCGTCGTCGTACTGCCGGTGGCCCGCGGGGCTGCGGGTGCTCGGGGAGAGCAGCCCGATCGTGTCGTAGTGGTGCAGGGTGCGCACCGTGACGCCGGCGAATCCGGCGACCTGTCCGACTGAGTAGCCCATGACTTCCGCTCCTTGTCGTGTGCGCTCCTCAGCCTGAGTCCTCACGTCGCGTGAGGTGCAAGTCGTGCCGTCTGCCTGGTAGGCGATGCGTACCAACCGAACAGGCCCTGTGGGTGTTATGCCCGTATCGTCACTGATTGGGGCGGCAGAAGAACCATCACAAGGAGGCCTGTCCACCATGGCTCTGCACCTGGGCGCGAGCAATGGGGCCGACGGACGCGGGCTGTCGGTCAATCCCTTCTACTGGGAGGCGAGCCCCATCGCCGGCATGGCTGTGTCGCCTCCGCGCCACCGCCTCCCGGACAACCCGCTGCCACCGGACACCGCCCACCAGATCGTCCACGATGAGCTGATGCTCGACGGCAACGCGCGGCAGAACCTCGCCACCTTCGTCACAACCTGGATGGAGCCACAGGCCGGCGAGCTGATCTCCCAGTGCCTCAACAAGAACTTGGTCGACAAGGACGAATACCCCCGGACCGCCGAGCTGGAGCGGCGCTGCGTCGCGATCCTGGCCGACCTCTGGAACGCCCCGGACCCGGCCAGGACCGTGGGCTGCTCCACCACGGGGTCAAGCGAGGCGTGCATGCTCGCGGGACTGGCCTTCAAACGCCGCTGGTCCCTGCGCACTGCGGCACGACAGGGCGGCGACCGGTATCCGGCGAGCGCCCGGCCCAATCTCGTCATGGGGGTGAACGTCCAGGTCTGCTGGGAGAAGTTCTGCAATTTCTGGGAGGTCGAGGCCCGTCAAGTCCCCATGGAGGGCGCACGCTTCCACATCGACCCGCAGGCCGCGGCGGAGTTCTGCGACGAGAACACCATCGGCGTCGTGACCATTCTCGGCTCGACCTTCGACGGGTCGTACGAACCGGTGGCGGAGGTATGTGCGGCACTGGACGACCTCCAGGAGCGCACCGGGCTGGACGTGCCGGTCCATGTCGACGGCGCGTCGGGCGCGATGGTGGCTCCCTTCATCGACGAGGACCTCGTCTGGGACTTCCGGCTGCCGCGCGTGGCCTCGATCAACGCCTCCGGGCACAAGTACGGCCTGGTGTATCCGGGTGTGGGCTGGGCCCTGTGGCGCACATCCGCCGACCTCCCCGAAGATCTCGTCTTCCACGTCAACTATCTGGGCGGCCAGATGCCGACCTTCGGCCTCAACTTCTCCCGCCCCGGAGCCCAGGTCGCCGCGCAGTACTACACCTTTCTGCGGCTGGGCAGGAACGGCTTCCGCGCGGTCCAGCAGACCTCGCGGAACGTGGCCCGCTCGCTGGCCGACCGGATCGGGGCGCTCGGCGACTTCCAGCTGCTGACCCACGGCGACGAGCTGCCGGTCTTCGCCTTCACCACGGCCCCACGCATCGAGAACTACGATGTCTTCGACGTGTCCCGGCGGCTGCGCGAGTACGGCTGGCTCGTACCCGCCTACACCTTCCCGCCGAACCGCCAGGACCTGTCCGTACTGCGCATCGTGTGTCGCAACGGCTTCTCGGCGGACCTCGCCGACCTGTTCATCGAGGACCTGCGCCGGCTGCTGCCCGAACTCCGAAGCCAGGCCGCCCCCTTGAACCGCCCCGAATCGATCGCAACCGCGTTCCATCACTGACCCCCTCCCGCACGCACCCCCGTGAGCGTCGCGCACTTCTACTACACCGCTCGCCGGCCCGAGGTTCCCGCCCGCCGCCCCCGCCGCGCGCTACGCCTCCTCCCCCACCCCGGTTGGTGCGCCGGTCACCCACTGGACGAGCTGGATGACCACACCGCCCGGGGCGGTCACCTGGAAGAACCGCTCCCCCCACGGTTCCGTCTGCAGCGGCGTGGTGATCTGCACGCCTTCGGCACGCAGTCGTGCGTACTCGCCGTCGATGTCGTCCACGACGAAGGCCACAAGCACGCCGTCGGCGCCATGACCCCGCATGCTGTCGGGTTTGAAGCTCTCGAGTCCGGTGCGCAGAAATATCAGGTTGAACCCCGCGTCCGGCCGGGACAGGGACACGAAGCCGTCGGCTGCCATGTCCCGGCTGAACCCGAAGTGCTGCTCGACGAATGCGGCCGAGGCGGCCACGTCGTCGACGTTGAGCGACAGGGCGGAACCGGTGATCTGCATACACCATCCTTTAGTCAAGTTTGACTACCTACCGCGACCATATCCCCGGCCGAGCATCTAGTCAAACTTGATTAATCCGCGCACTTGTCGTCGACCGGGTACGGATTCGGGGTTCCCTCGGGCAGCACGCCCACGAAGGGCTCTCCCTCCCCCGCCATGACGTACGCCCCGCCCTCCAGCCGCTCGATCAGCCCCCGCGTCCACTCGGCCCCGCTGTCCGCGGAGTGCACCCACAGCCCCATGATCTCGCCGATGTGGCCCAGCGACTCGGGTCCCTCCTCGGGCGTGTAGTGCTCCTTGACCGTCGAGCGCCAGCTCTCCAGCGCCGCGACCCGCTGCTTGAGCAGCGCGATGGCCTCGGCCCGAGGCAGGTCCACCATGAAGCCCACCCCGGCCGTGAGCATGTCGATCTTCTGGTCGTGGCGGGTAAGGGCCTCACGCAGCAGCGAGAAGTACTCCTCCTCGCCTTTGTCCGTCAGCTCGTACTCGGTGCGCGGCGGGCCGCCGGCCGTGCTCGGCGCGACGTCATGGGCGACCAACAGCCCCTGCTTCGCCATCTGCTTGAGAGCGTGATAAATCGAGCCGGGCTTGGCGGTGGACCACTCGTGCGCGCCCCAGTACTCCAGGTCGTTGCGCACCTGATAGCCGTGCGCCCGCCCGTGTTGGCGAACCGCCCCCAGCACCAGCAGCCGGATCGCTGACATCGCCCGTCTCTCCCCATCCGCCCGTATCCGTACGGGCCCAGACTAGGCTCCTGCCCGCGCGACCAGCTCGAAGGCCGTCGCGCCGTCGATCGACTCCCGGATGATGTCGGCGTGGCCGGCGTGCCGGGCGGTCTCTTCGATCAGATGCAGCAGGAGCCAGCGCACCGAGTGGCGGCTGCCCGACGGGTACCAGGGGGCGTCGGGGAGCGGGAAGGTCACGTCCAGGTCGGGCGCGGAGTACACGAACTCCTCGGTGTCCCTGGCCACCTCCTCCCAGAAGCCGAGCACGCTCGCGACCGTCTCGTCGCCCTCGAGCCGGAAGCTCGACTCCCGGTCCGATGCGTCCCGCTCGATCAGCGGCGGCAGCTCCTGGGCCGTGCGGACCCAGCCCTGCTCCAACTCCGCAAGATGCTTGAGCAGCCCGGCGAGCGACAGCGCGCTCGCGGTGGGCTTGCTCGTCGCCTGCTCCTCGGTGAGACCGATCAGGGCCCGGCGCATCCCGCCGCGCTGAGCCTCCAGGAAGGCCAGCAGAGCGCCCCGCTCGTCACCGGGGGCTTCCGCCTTCACATGGGTGGGCATCGGGTTCCCTTTCGTCGTGCCGCCCCTGACGCTCGTGACGTTACGGATCTTCGCTGTCGACCCCGCCCCGACCGGCACGCGACGCGACGGAAAACACCTAGAAGGGGAAGGCGCTCCGGCCGTGCTGGATGGAGATCCACTTCTGGGTGGTGAAGGCCTGGACCATGGAGTCCCCGTTGAGCCGTCCGAGGCCCGAGTGCTTTTCGCCGCCGAAGGCGACGATCGGCTCGTCGTGGACCGTGCCGTCGTTGATATGGATCATGCCGGTCTCGATGCGCTGCGCGAGCCGTACGCCCCGCTCGATGTCGCCGGTGTGCACCGCACCGCTGAGCCCGTACGGGGTGTCGTTGGCGATCCGTACGGCCTCCTCCTCGCCGTCGAACGGCACGATGAGCGCCACCGGACCGAAGATCTCCTGCGCCAGCACCGGCGAGTCCGCGGGCACCCCGGTGAGCACGGACGGAGCGACGACATTGCCCTGGGTCCGGCCGTGCACCACCGCGGTCGCCCCCTCCTCGACCGTCTGCTCGACGAGCGCCGATACCGTCTCGGCCTGCGAGGAGTTGATCAGCGGGCCGATGTGAGTCTGGGGGTCGGCCGGGTCGCCCACCTTGAGCGTCTTGACCTTGGCGACGAACTTCTCGGTGAACTCCTTCTCGATGGCGCGGTCCACCAGCAGGCGGTTGGCGGCCATGCAGACCTGGCCCTGGTGTACGAAGCGGCTGAAGACCGCGGCGTCCACGGCGTAGTCGATGTCCGCGTCGTCCAGCACGATGA
The DNA here is from genome assembly GCF_054963655.1 of Streptomyces sp. HSS9-12. Classification (NCBI taxonomy): domain Bacteria; kingdom Bacillati; phylum Actinomycetota; class Actinomycetes; order Kitasatosporales; family Streptomycetaceae; genus Streptomyces; species Streptomyces sp. HSS9-12. The sequence continues at coordinate 64,481 of NZ_JBUEGC010000019.1, forward strand.
GCGCGCTGTTGCCGCCGAGTTCCAGCACCACGTGCTTGAAGTTCGCGGCGCAGACGGTGGCGACGTGCCGGCCGACCTTGTCCGAGCCGGTGAAGGAGATCACCTTGGGCACCGGGTGCTCGATGAGCGCGTCGCCGATCTCCGCGATGTCCGTGATCACCACATTCAGCAGACCGGACGGCAGCCCGGCGTCCTCGAAGACCTTGGCGACGAGAGTGCCACCGACGATCGGCGTGTTCTGGTGGGGCTTGAGGACGACTGCGTTGCCCAGCGCCAGTGCCGGAGCAACCGACTTGATCGACAGCAGGAAGGGGAAGTTGAAGGGGCTGATGACGCCGACGACGCCGACTGGCAGCCGGTAGAGGCGGTTCTCCTTGCCGTCGATCGGGGAGGGCAGGATCCGCCCCTCGGGTCGCAGCGCCAGCTGGATCGCCTCGCGCAGGAACTCCTTGGCCAGGTGCAGCTCGAAGCCCGCCTTGAGCCGGGTGCCACCCAGCTCCCTGATGATCGCCTCGGTCAGCTCCTGCTCGCGGTCCTCGATAATGCGCAGGGCGCGCTCGAACACCAGGCGGCGCGTGTACGGGTTCGTCGCGCCCCATGCACGCTGGGCACGCTCCGCTGACCGATAGGCCTGGTCCACCTCGTCAACAGTGGCCACGGTGATCGAAGCCAGCTTCTCCCCGTCGTAGGGGTTGAAGTCGATGATGTCCCAGGAACCGCTGCCGACCCGCCACTCACCGTCGATGTACTGATGGGCCAGCTCTGTGAAGTAGGACATGCCATCCCTGTCTGGAGGCCGAGGTACCCGGTGGAGCACCTGTCGGACGGTTCTAGCTCCTGATAGCACTTCATCGTACTGTCGCATCAGGTGTGTTGGAGGATCTTGGCCAGCAGATCCCGGCTCGCCTCCTGGGTGAGACTGTCGGTGCGCAGCCGCTCCATCGCCTGGACGTAGTGGGCAACCTCATCGCGCTTGTCGAGGTACAAGGCACCGGTGAGCTGCTCCAGATAGACGACGTCGGGCAGGTCGGACTCGGGGAAGCGGAGCACGGTGAAGGCACCGCTCTCGGCCGCATGGCCGCCGAACGCGAAGGGCATGATCTGCAGCGTGACGTTCGACCGCTCGGAAACCTCGATGAGGTGCCGCAGCTGGCCGCGCATGACCTCGCTGCCGCCGTACGGGCGGTGCAGCGCCGCCTCGTCGAGGATCAGCTGGACCTCAGGCCCGCGCTCGGCGACGAGCAGCTTCTGCCGCTCCAGGCGCAGGGCGACGCGCCGCTCCACCTCCTCCGGGGCGGCGTCGGGCTGGCCGTTGACGACGACCGCGTGGACGTAGCCTTCGGTCTGCAACAGGCCGTGGATGAACTGCACTTCATAGGCGGCGATGGAGGAGGCGGCGGCTTCGAGTCCGATGTACGTCTGGAACCAGCCGGGCAGGACATCGCCGTAACTGTGCCACCAGCCGGTGGCGTTGGCCTCCCGGGCCAGGCTGAGGAGGGCCTCCCGCTCGGCTCCGTCGGTGACGCCGTAGAGCGTGAGCAGGTCCTCGACGTCCCGCGCCTTGAAGCTCACCCGCCCCAACTCCATGCGGCTGATCTTCGATTCGGACGCACGGATCGAATAGCCGGCGGCTTCCCGTGTGACGCCTCGGGATTCACGAAGGCGTCTGAGCTGGGAGCCGAGGAGGATCCGACGCACCACCGAGCCGCTCGATCCTCCCGAAGCGACGCTCGGTCCACTTCCCGGCTGCACTGTGCTCATGTCCCGACTGCCGTCCTTCGTCCGTGATGCACTGCGACCGTCACCGGCGAAGTCTGCCATCTTTGGGCTTCGTTGCGTGCCTGCGCGGTTACACAGAAGAGAAGTAGGCGACCAGAGTACGAAATTGGACAGCGGAAGATTTCTCCCCTTACCGGCATGTACACCCGCAAGGCAGGCGCGTGCACGTGCATCTGCCCTTGCATCGGCCGTGCGCATTGGGAACGATGGGCATGCACACAGCACGATGCATTGACCGATTCCTATTGGGCCAGGAGAGCTCGCATGGGGACCGAAGGATCGACCATGCTCGAGCCGTTAAGGCAGGGCCTCCCACCCATCGACCCCGCGGCCGTGTCGAATTCCGTCTCCTGCGCCCTGGCCGCTCGCTATGAATCCGTCAAAGGCGCCCGGCAGTTCACCAAGTCCGCACTAGGACAGTGGGGGCTGGGCAACCAGTTCGACACCGTGGCGCTGGTCGTCTCCGAACTCGTCACCAATGCGCTGCGCCACGGACTGCCGAGTTCGTCCCCGCCACTGCCGGAGCCCCCGGTCCGTCTGCATCTGATGTATCGGGCCTCCCGCCTCATCTGCGCCGTACGAGACCCCAGTGACGAAAGCCCGGTCGCCGGAAATCCGGTCTCGGGCGATCTTGACGATTCGGCGGAGTCGGGCCGGGGACTCCATCTCGTGGACGCCTTCAGCGACACCTGGGGCTGGCATCCGCTGGCCGGAACCTTGCGCGGCAAGGTGGTCTGGGCGCTCTTCCACCTGCGCTGACCGGCCGGCCCTCTGCCGCTCCACGCCGGCCATCGGCCGCTAGCCGCCGACGAGATCATCGAATTCGCCGTCCTTGATACCGAGCAGGAGCGCCTCGACCTCGCCGGGGGTGTAGATGAGCGCAGGCCCCTCGGGGAAGCGCGAATTGCGCATCGCCACATCGCCGTCCGGCAGCTTGGCGAACTCCACGCACGCGCCCTGCGAGTTACTGTGCCTGCTTTTCCGCCAGACGACGCCCTGGAGATCCGTGGCCGCCATGCCGTTGTACGGGTGGTGCACAGAGCTCTCCCCGGGCGCAAGTGGTGTAGTCAAGCTGTCAACTGCCGGGGATCATATCTGCGTTCCCGTGCTGCTGCATGAGCATATGCACGTGCACCAGCTGTGGCGGGTTGGCTACGTGGCGGATTCGCTACCCCGCCTTGGAGGAGTACGGCAGCAGCGCCATCAGGTGCAGCTGGGAGAGCAGCGCGAGGTCGGCCGGATCAGGCTCCTCGCCATGCTCGGTGAGGGCGATGGCGAGGCCCGGCGCGCGGCCGCGCTGCGACCGGGCCTTCATCGAGAGGCACCGGCACTGTCCGATCTGCCGCCGGTACGGCCGCAGTTGGCCCGCCGACAGCGACGTTGCCCTGGCAGCCGCCCGTACGATCCGGAACCGTGATGCGCACTCCCCGTGGAACCTTTGACCTGTCCGTGCGGTCGTATCCGGCCCGTCCCTGCACCGTCGTGGTCTGCCGGGGGTGCTGCTGCGGCAATCCACACAAGCACCCCGAGGCCGACCATCAGTGGCAGCTGGAGCGGTTGCTGGCTGCCGCCGCGGACTCGGGCGGGCGGCTGGAGGTGCGCACCACCGACTGCCTGGGGCCGTGCGCGCAGGCCAACGTCGTCGTGGTCCAGCCGTCGAGCGAGGGACGGCGCAAGGGCGGCCGCGCTACCTGGATCGGGTGGGCCATGGACGACGACTGCACCGATGACATTCTCGCCTGGACCGCCGCCGGCGGGCCGGGCGAGGCAGAGCCACCGGCCACGCTCACTCTGCAGTTCGTCCCGGCACCAAGCGCTTCGCGCACCCGGAGCTGAGCCGGCGAGTCGACCGGTCAACCGCCGCGGCTGTCCAGCGGGGAGGCGCCAACCGCGGCCGTGAAATCCTCCAAGGCCTCCAGCATCAGCTCCACACCGCGCTGGACGACCGGATCCTGATCGCCGGCGCTCGCCCAGGAGTCCAGGGCCTCCTCCAGGGCGTCCCAGCGCGGAGCCCGGCCCTCGCGCACCGCTCGCGCGCCCTGCGCCGTTGCCTCCCGGAGCGCTTCAGCCACCCGCGCGGCGCCAGGAACGGGCCGTGCGCCCCACTCGGGCAGGTGACCTTCCATCAGCATGGCCGCCCTTGAGAGCGCCCACAGCGCCTTCTCGGCGTCGTCCGCCGCGGCGCGGGACAGCCCGCGGTGCCGGACGGGCTCCAGCACCGCCCGTGTGGCGGCGTCCTTCCAGGCGGCCCGCGCGGCCCGTGCGGCAAGCAGCGCATCGCGTACCTCCGCGCGCCGCTCGGTCGTGGGGTCCGCATAGCCGGCGATCACGGCGGCGGCGTAACGCCCTGTCGCTTCAAGCCAGTCCGCGAGCCGGTCCCGCAGCCGCGGCGTCTCCCAGGCCGGGAAGACCGCGTACGCCACCATCGCCAGGGCCCCTCCGAACAGCGTCAGCAGCACCCGCTCAGGCACTGTCTGCATCCACTGTTCCCCTCCCATGCCCAGCAGGAAGACGACGTACGCGGCCGCGCACGCCTGCTGGACGGCGTACCCCGTACGGATCAGGAGGTACAGGGCCGCGGCGGAGGTCACTGCCAGGGCGGCCAGCAGCGTGGTGTCCGGGCCGGTCAGCCGTACCACGCCCGTGGCGACTCCCACGCCCACGAGAGTCCCGGCCAAGCGGGCGACCGACCGCGCGTACGTCTGGTGGAAGTCGGGCCTCATGACCATGACCGAGGTCAACGGCGCCCAGTAGCTGTGCCCCAGGGGCAGTGCCGCACCCAGCAGGTTGCCGAGCGAGACCACGGCCGTCAGGCGCAGCGCGTGCCGGAAGATGGGCGAGTCGCGGCGCAGCTCGGCCCGCATCGACCGCAGCACGATCGGCACCATCTGCGGCACGGTGGGGCGCAGCAGCGGGGTCGCATCCGCAGCCGCGGCGGACGAGGTACGGGCCGAGGAACCCGTGCCGTAGACCGCCTCGACCAGCTCGCCCAGCGAGGCGATCAGCCGGGTGGCCGCCCGGTGGGCCGGACCTGTCAGCTCCGGGCCGCCCTCGGCAATCCGCAGCACCGACACGGCCTCCGACGGCAGCGGGGCGGGTTCCCCTTGACGGATCGAACTGGCCACGGCGTCCAGGACGGACGCTGTGGCGCCCAGCAGTTGCCGTACCCGCCCGCGTTCCTGTTCGTCCGCCGTGGCCCCGACCGCCGGGTCGGCGAGGGATGCGAGTACGGGCCGGATGCGCTCGACGAGCCCGCGGCTGCCGTGCAGCTCGGCGGGCCGCCGCCGGGCCTCCCATGGCGTCATGGTGGCAGCGCGGCGCGCCGTCATCAGCGGCTCCGGGTCGAACGGTGCCCAGGGGTCCTCCCGCAGCCGCCGGGCGTAGTCGGCCACGGTGGCGACGGCATCCGCGAGCGCGTCCCGGTGGCGGCCCCACTTGCGGATCGGAAACAGCACGATCAGCCCGGCCTGCACCAGCCCGCCCAGGGCGATCATGGCTGCGTGCCCCAGAGCTTGCAGGACGGTTGTCGGCAGGGTGACGGTCACCAGCATGATGCCGACGGTCAGTGACGCGGTCAGGCCCGCGGTAGTCCCAGCTGCCCACGCCATGCCCGCGACGAACGCCCATACCGCGAGCACGACGGCGAACAGCAGGGCATGCGACACGGCCACATAGCCCACGAAGGTGCTGACCGCGAGGCAGGAGCCGGCGATCACGGCCAGCACGGGGCGGGAGCGCCAGCTGCGGTGGAACGGCACGCTGCCTGCGGCGAAGGCGCCGAAGGCGGAGGATGCGGCGAAGGCCGGAGAGACCAGCCACAGCGCGAGCCAGACGACGATGGCGACACCGGCCGCTCCGCGCAACGCGACCAGCGGCTCGAGCCGCCCCCGCTCGATCGTCAGCCCGGAGCGCGCGGTCTCCTTCAGCGCGCGCAGCCAGCTCACGCCCCGAGGATATGCACAGACAGGACAACCCCGGCCACCACTCGCCGGGCGCCGCGTGCCCTCCAGCTCGGCCGCACAGGGCTGCGCGCGAGGGACAGCGCGGAGCAGGGTGGTGCAGACTGATCGGCGCGCGCCCGATGGTGCACGCGCGCGTGGGCGTGGCGCGCGGCGGACAGGCAGCGGGCTGAGCGACGGGGGGAGATCCAGTTGTTCGCGGAGAGCGCCGAGGTGCCGGCGGAGGGCCTCGAGGCGGAGACCGCGCACCTGGCGCGCTGCACGGGTCGGGTCCGCGCGCTGTCCGTACGGACGGTGTGAGCGGCCGGACTACGCGGGCGGCCGGACGCGCGGCCCCAGCCCGTATGCGACGGCGACGGCCATCACGGTCCCGGCGGCCACCAGCAGGGGCACCGCCGGCCGCCATCGCGCCTGCAGCATCAGACCGCCGGCGAGCCCGCCCAAGAACATCGCCAGCACTGCCCCCATGCGACGCAACTGTGGTCCGCCCGTCGGTATCGCGCGCCGCTCCTCAGCGACCGCCGCCTCGTCGAGCAGACGGGTGAGGGTGCGGGTGAGCACGGTCGTCGTCAGATCGGGGATGCCTGCGCGCAGGGTGGTCACATTGCGCACACCCATCGCCACGGCGACCAGGGTGATCACCAGATAGCGCCGGTCGGACGACAGGACGCCGACATCGGTCATCTGCCATACAAGCAGCGCCGCGCCGGCCAGCAGCACGGATTCGGCCACCAGCCCCACGACGAACCACCGGCGCCGATGCGACAGCATCCGCTGCTCGATCCGGCTGCCCACTACTGCCCGCCAGTGAGGCCGACGTCCGGAGGATCGACAGGCCTTGGCCCCCGGCGATGGCGAACGAGAGCAGCAGGATGTTGCCGGTCATCATGGCGGTGAAGACATGGCCGAGGGCGAGGTAGCTCACCGCGTCGACCATCCCCGTGGTCATGGTGAGCGCGATCAGGGCCACGGTCACTCGCCGCTCCGGCTTCACGGCCGGCACCTTGTCACCACTGACGCCGCTTCAAGCCGGCAAGCCATCGCGTTCCCCTCGCTCACTCCCGCCACCCGATGTCGCCCCCACCCGTCCGGCCGCTCGTCGGCGTCTCTTCCCGGAAGGCGGGCGGGAGCATCCAGCCGCTGGGCCATCTGCCGCAGCGGCCCGTTGGACCCGTTGTCGTACCCCGGTGCGAGACTCGCAGCGTGCGCTGGGCGATGGCGGAGACGGAGGACGGCGGCGCCCGGATCGTTCCCGTGGACGGCGAGGGGCGGCCGGCCGGGCCGGTCGTCGACGTGCCCGCCGACGGGCTCGCGGACGCTGTCCGGTCCCGTCCGGACGCCGGCCGCTGGGTGTGGCGGTCCACCGCCGAGTTCCACCCCCGCCTGCTCGCCACGGGCGTCCGCGTCGAGCGGTGCTACGACGTGGAGGCTGCCGAGGCGCTGCTCCTGGGCCATGAGGGCCGGTGGGGCGAGCCGCGCTCGCTCGCCGCCGCGTGGGCGCGGCTGCACCGTCTCCCCGTCCCCGCAGACCCGCCCGTACGGGCCACGGAGCCGCAGCCCTCCCTCTTCGAGCCGGGCCCGCGGCCCCTGCCGCCCGGCGTCGATCCGCTCAGCAGCCTGCTGGAGGTGTACGCCGAGCAGCAGCGCCGCCACCGCGCCGCCGTGCACCCGGACCGGATGCGGCTGCTCACGGCCGCCGAGTCGGCCGGGATGCTGGTGGCCACCGAGATGACCCGGGCCGGGGTGCCCTGGCGGGCGGATGTGCACCGGGAGCTGCTGGCCGAGCTCCTCGGCGAGCGCTATCCGGGCGTCCAGGAGCCGCGGCGGCTGGCCGAGTTGGCCGACGAGGTGTCCCGCGCGTTCGGTGGGGTACGGGTGCGGCCCGACCTGCCCGCGGACATCATCCGGGCCTTCGCCCGCGCGGGTATCGCCCTGAGCTCCACGCGCGCGTGGGAGCTGCGCCGGATCGACCATCCGGCCGTCCCCCCGCTGCTCGCGTACAAGAAGCTCTACCGCGTGCACACGGCGCACGGCTGGTCCTGGCTGCAGTCCTGGGTACGGGACGGCCGCTTCCGCCCCGCGTATGTCCCTGGGGGTACCGTCTCCGGCCGCTGGACCACCAACGGCGGCGGGGCGCTTCAGATCCCCAAGGTGGTACGCCGGGCGGTCGTCGCGGATCCGGGCTGGCGGCTCGTCGTGGCCGATGCCGACCAGATGGAGCCCAGGGTGCTGGCGGCCGTCTCCCGCGACCCGGGCCTGATGGAGGTGGCGAGCCACCGCGGCGACCTGTACGCAGCCCTGTCCGACCGGGCCTTCGCGGGCAACCGCGACCAGGCGAAGCTCGCGCTGCTCGGCGCCGTCTACGGCCAGACCTCCGGCGATGCCCTCAAGTGGCTCGCCGATCTGCGCCGCCGCTTCCCGGCCGCCGTCGCCTACGTGGACGACGCGGCGCGCGCGGGCGAGGAGGGGCGGCTGGTGCGCACCTGGCTCGGCCGGACCTGCCCGCCCGCGGCGGCGACGCAGGACGAGGCCGAGACCCCACCGCCGGAGGAATCCGGCTCGGCGCAGGGCCTGTACGAGTACGGGTACGCCTCCCAGGACGCCCGCGCCCGCGGCCGATTCACCCGCAACTTCGTCGTTCAGGGCAGCGCCGCCGACTGGGCCCTGCTGATGCTGGCCGCTGTGCGGCAGGCGCTGGCCGGCCTGCGCGCGGAGCTGGTGTTCTTCCAGCACGACGAGGTCATCGTGCACTGCCCCAAGGAGGAGGCGGAGGTCGTGACCGAGGCGGTACGGGCCGCGGGCGAACGCGCGGGCCGGATCGCGTTCGGCGAGACTCCCGTCGCCTTCCCCTTCACCACGGCGGTGGTGGAGTGCTACGCCGACGCGAAGCAGCCAGCGGCCCATTCCACCGCGAACGCCGCGAGTGCTCCGGGCGCTGTGGACATCACGCCGTCGAGGGCAGGATGAGGCCATGCTGCTGGCTGACATCGCCCGGACGTCGCAGGAGGTCGCCGCCACCCCGGCGCGGAGCGAGAAGGTCGCCCTGCTCGCCAGGCTGTTCCGCTTGGCGGAGCCCTCCGAGGCAACCGTGGTGATCACCTATCTCGCGGGCCGCCTACCGCAGCGCAAGCTCGGGGTCGGCTGGCAAGCCCTGCGCGAGCCCGTACCGCCCGCCACCGAACCGGCCCTGGCGGTGCTCGAGGTGCATGAGCGGCTGAGCCGGATCGCGGCCGTGGCGGGCAAGGGTGCGCAGGCCGAACGCAAGCGCCAGGTGCAGGAGCTGCTGTCGGCCGCCACCGCCGAAGAGCAGCGCTTCCTCTTCGGCCTGATCAGCGGCGAGCTACGGCAGGGGGCTCTGGACGCGTTCGCCGTGGAGGGGTTGTCGGCGGCGGTCGGCGCCGACCCCGCTGACGTACGGCGCGCGGTGATGCTGGGCGGCTCCATCGGCGCGGTGTCCGAGGCGCTGCTGGCGCGCGGACCGGACGCGCTCGCGGACTTCCGGCTCGAAGTGGGCCGTCCCGTCCTGCCGATGCTCGCACAGACCGCCAAGGACGTGGCGGAGGCCCTGGACCGGCTCGGCCCGTGCGCGGTCGAGGAGAAGCTCGACGGCATCCGCATGCAGGTGCACCGGGACGGCGAGAACGTACGGATCTGGACCCGCACGCTGGACGAGATCACCGAGCGGCTGCCCGAAGTCCTGGATGTCGTAGGGCAGTTGCCGACGGACCGGCTGGTCCTCGACGGCGAGGTGATCGCGCTCGGCCCGGACGGGCGGCCGCGCCCGTTCCAGGAGACGGCGGGCCGGGTCGGCTCCCGGCTCGACATCGCCCGTGCGCAGGTGTCGCTGCCGCTCTCGCCCGTCTTTTTCGACCTGCTGGCCGTGGACGGCCGGGACCTGCTCACCTTGCCCTTCGAGCAGCGCCACGCCGAGTTGGCCCGGGTCGTGCCGGAGCCGCTGCGCGTACGCCGCACGGTGGTGGCGGATCCGCACGATGCGCAAGCCCGCGCGCAGGCACGGGAGTTCACCGCCCAGACGCTGGCGCGCGGCCACGAGGGTGTCGTGGTCAAGGCTTTGGACTCCGCCTACAGCGCCGGCCGACGCGGCGCGTCCTGGCTGAAGGTGAAGCCCGTCAACACACTGGACCTGGTCGTACTGGCCGCCGAGTGGGGCCACGGCCGACGCACCGGAAAGCTGTCGAACCTGCACCTCGGGGCCCGCCGGCCGGACGGCTCCTTCGCCATGCTCGGCAAGACCTTCAAGGGGATGACGGACACGCTGCTGGCATGGCAGACCGAGCGACTGCAGGAGCTCGCCATCAGGCACGAGCCGTGGGGGGTGGTCGTCCGGCCGGAACTCGTGGTCGAGGTGGCCTTCGACGGGTTGCAGCGCTCCTCCCGCTATCCCGTCGGAGTGACGCTGCGCTTCGCGCGCGTGCTGCGCTACCGCGAGGACAAGCCGGCGGACGAAGCGGACACAGTGGAGACGGTCCTGGACCTGGGCCGCTGACCGTCCACCAGTTCCCACGGCGCCTGCGGGGCCGCTCCCCCGTCGGTCCCGCAGCCGCCCTGCACGACGCCGGCAACGCTAACTCAATCTCCGACAGCCTCGTCAGCGAGCGGGACAAGGACGATCGGCGTCATGAGCGCACACCACCCGCAGCTGACTCGCGCCGGGCAACGGATGACTCACCGGGCTGACGCTGTCGCCCGCGCAGATCGGGGAGATCGGTTCGCAGCGCGCCCTCGCCCGCCGGCCACCGGGCGCAGCCGCACGGCCGCGTCCAGCCCTCCGCCGGGGGCCGCGTTCAGGGTGATCTCGCCGCCGGAGGCGTGGACGAGGTGGCGGACGATGGGCAGGCCCAGGCCGGTGCCGTCGTGGTGGGAGTCGGAGGCCCGCCAGAACCGGTCGAAGGCCCGGTCCCGGTCCGTCGGTGACATGCCGGGTCCCTGGTCGATGACGTGCAGCTCGGCGCCGGGGGCGCGGGTGAGGGTGAGCGTGCTGCCGGGCGGGGAGACCCGCAGCGCGTTGGCCACCAGGTTGTCGATGATCTGCTCAAGTGCTCCGGGGATCGCCCAGACTGCGCCGGCCGTGCCGGTGACGGCGAGCGTGACGTGCTGTTCGGCGGCGAGCGGCTCCCACATCGCGGCGCGCTCGGCCAGGACGGCGTCCAGCTCGGTCGGTTCGGGTGTGGTGGCCGTGTTCTCCAGCCGGGCCAGGGCGAGCAGTCCGTGGACCATGCGGGCCAGCCGTTCGACCTCGTCGATGGTGTCGTCCAGGCTGGGGTGGGCGCGCGGGTCGAGGTAGGGCTCGAAGTTCTCCAGCCGCAGCCGCAGCGCGGTCAACGGCGTCTTGAGCTGGTGGGAGGCTTCGGCTGCGAACGCCTGTTGGGCGTCCAGCAACTGCTGCAGGCGGGTGGCGGTGTGGGTGAACGAGGCGGCCAGTTCGCGCAGTTCGGGCGGTCCGCTGTCGGCGTCGGGCGGGTTGGTCAGGGGGCCGTCGGCGAGCTGGCGGGTGGCACGCTGCAGCGTGCGCAGCGGGCGGGTGATCCAGCGGGCGAGGGTGAAGGCCACCAGCGCGACCGCGGCCAGGGCGCAGGCTCCGGCCAGCGCGAGGGCGAGCCAGATCCGGTGCACCCGGTCGGTGACCGTCGCCGTCGGGTACGTCAGCCGCAGGGCGCCGCGGATCGTGGTACCCGAGGAGCCGGGCTGCGTGGCGTACAGGACCTGGCTGCCGTCCGCGGCGGTGCCGGTGCCGGTGCTGGGCTGGTTGCGCAGGGCGGCGGCGAGGTCCGGCTGGGCGGACAGGTCCGTGCCGGTGGGCACCGGGGTGCCGGAGGCGGCCAGGACGATCCCGGCACGGTCGACCACGACGACCTGGCCCCCGGTGCGCGCGGTGTAGTCGCCGATCAGCGCGGGCAGTTCGGCGAGGTTGCCCTCCTCGATGTTCTCCTCGGTGACCTCGGCGAGCATCGTCGCGTCCCGCTCGATGCTCTGGGCGAAGCGGTCGGTCTCGCCGCGGGCGTAGAGGTAGCCGAGCGGGATCTCCAGACAGGCCAGGACCATCAGGGCCAGGCCGAGGTAGCTGAACAGCAGGCGCCGCGTCATCGCGGGCCCTCCGGCGGGGAGGTCTCGTCCGCCCGGGCCGCGGGGTCGGTGAGGCGGAAGCCGACGCCGCGCGCGGTCCTGATCCACGCCGGGTCGCCGAGCTTGCGGCGCAGGGCGGCGACGTGGGCGTCGAGGGTCTTGGTGGGACCGAAGAAGTGCGGGTCCCACACCGCGTCCATGATCTGCTGGCGGGTGTGCACGGCCCCTGGATCCTGGGCAAGGAAGGCGAGCAGGTCGAACTCCCGGGGTGACAGAGCGACTGCGCGGCCATCCAGGCGGACCTGGCGGGTGCGGCGGTCGAGGTGCAGGGAGCCCAGTTGCTGCGGCGCGGGTGCCGTCGCGGGCGCGGTGGCCGTCGTGTCCGGTCCCGGCGGTACGGCCGGCAGGGCGCCGGTGCGGCGGGTGACGGCCCGGATGCGGGCCACCAACTCCCGTACGCCGAAGGGCTTGGCGAGATAGTCGTCCGCGCCGAGTTCAAGGCCCGCCACCCGGTCGGCTTCCTCGCCCCGGGCAGTGATCATGATGATCGGGACGGGCGAGCGGGCGCGCAGGCTGCGGCAGACGTCAAGGCCGTCCATGTCCGGCAGCCCGAGGTCGAGCAGGACCAGATCGGGGAAGGCGGCGGCGTCCGCCAGTCCGGCGGCGCCAGTGCGCACCCGGTCCACGGTGAACCCGTAGCGGCTCAGCCCTTCGGTGAGGGGCCCGGCGATCCGGTCATCGTCTTCGATCAACAGCAGCCGCATGGCGACAGGCTCGCACAGGAGTGCCACGGGAGTTGGGGTGTTCACGAGAAGCCGCCTGGGACCTGGGAGAACGGATGATGCCTCTCCCATGAGCGGCATACGGGGGGCGCCCGACCGGTCAACGCGGGAGGAAGGACCGGCCGGGCGGCGGCGGGACGGGCGGTGTCAGACACCATGGGGAGTCAGTCGGCGTCGGCGCGGTCGCCGTCCTCGCGTCCGTGATCCTCCCGGTCGTCCTCCCCGCGCTCGTCGTCGCCCTGCTCGCCGGTGCTGGGAAGGAGACCGGTCGGGCTCGGCGTTGCAGACGTACCGTCTCCGCCGGCTCCGCCGGCGCCGGGGGGCGAGGCGGAGGCCGTGGCGTCGGGGGGTGCAGACGGCGCGGTCGGCGACTTCGGCGCGGAAACCTGAGCAGTGCCGCCGATGCCGGGCGCCGGGTTGGAGGAGAGCGTCTCGCCCACCATCGACAGGGCGACGCCGAAGCCGAACACGACCACCAGTGGGGTCGGTGGGCATGATGCTCCTTCCGTCAGGCAGCCAGGGATCAGCTGCCGGCCTCGTCGGCCTCCTCGTCCTTGGTCTTGACGACCTTGTACGTCGCGGGGTCGAGATAGACCTCGACCTCACTGCCGTCCGCCTTCTTGATCTCCACCGCGTACGTCCCGGGGTTCTCCGCGTCCTCCTCGGACTTGACCACCGTGCCGGGATAGGCAGCAAGCGCCGCCGCCTCGGCCTTCTCCTTCGCCTCGCCGGTCAGCGGCGTCTCCACCGCATCGCCGCCTTCCGCCTCCTCGTTCGCGGCGCCGCCCTCGGCAGCAGCACCGGCGTCCTGAGCCGCCTGCGTATCGCTCGCACCGGCGGCAGAATCACCGGAATCGGATCCGCCGCCGCAGGCGACCAGGGCGAACATCAGCACGGCGGCGGGAACGGCGGCCAGGGCACGACGGGGCATTGCGCGCATCAGGGTGTCTCCAAACACTGGGGTTTCACTGGCGGGTTCGGAAGCCGGCACAACCGGACCTCCGGGGGACGACAACGACCCTAGAAACACGCCGTTGAGAGACAGCCCAGCAAACAGAGAGCGAAAGACCAGCAGACTGCCAATCTTTGGCCACCCAGCGAAGCGGCGCTCGTGGGCACCGAACCACTCCGGGGTCAGTGGACCACCTATCAGCAGCGGAGCGACTCAACGAGAATGGAAATAGGGGACTTATCCGAGAAGCGCCGTTCCCATGATGTTCCCATCCGGGTACAAGAAAGGCCCTCCATGAGCTTCATGGAGGGCCTTTAGGTCAAAATCTGACGCTGCGCGACACCAACAGGTCCACGGCGCAACGCGGCAAGCAGCGCCATCCCGTCCTGCGTGTGGAGCGCGCCGCGAACGGCCCGCAGCCCGTCCTCGTCCCATCCCTCAGCCACGACCCTGAAGGTAGCGCGCACCACCGAGGACGTACGACACCAGGACCCACCGCTTCCCCGCCACCCGACTCCGTGCCCGTGTCGGCCTCACCCTGCGCCGGCGGAACCGCGCCGTGTCGCCCTGGTCAGCGATGCCGCTCGCGACCGCTCTTGCGTGCGGGGCGCCGGCCCTTCCGGGTGCGGCCGAGGCGGGTGGCGGGAGTACGCAGTGCCCGGGCCGCCAGATCCCCGAGCTCTTCGAGTCCGGTCCGGTCCGGGTGCGCGGAGTCCAGCGCGGCGGCGACCGCGTCCCTGACCTCGGGGCCCTGGCCACGCAGCGCCTCCTCGGCGCCGTCCCGGCCGCCCGCCAGCTCAACGAGCTGGAGCAGGCTCTCGGCGAGCACCAGCAGATGCTCGGCATCGGTCATGTCCTCAGGGGACAGCAGTTCATGGTGCGCCAGCGCGTTCAGCGCGAGCGGCGCCAGCTGGGCGTCACCGCGCAGCCCGCGCAGCAGCCGCTCACCCTCGCCGTCCGGCAACGCCGCCAGCAGCACGTCGAGCATCGCCTGTGCACGCGTGCGGAAGGCCATGAACCGTATGGCGTCGGTCAGTTGCCGCAGCGCGTCATCCCGGTCGCCGCGGGCCGCCATCCAGCCGGCCAGCTCCGCGCGGGCGGCATCAGGGTCGTAGTCTTCGGCCAGCACCCCCAGCAGGCCGGCGGCCGGCGCCTGGGCCAGTTCACCGACCAGCGGTGCGTTCCGGCCGACCGCCAGCAGCCGCTGCCGTACGGCCCGGGTCCCCAGCTCGGTGAGACGGATGAGCTCGACCGGCCCGGCGGTCAGCTCCTCACGCTGAGCGCGGGCACGTTCCTGCGCCGCCGGGTCCGCTGCCGCCCCCGCGGCGCCCAGCAGCTCCGCGGGTTCCGGCGGCATGTCCGCGGGCAGCTCCTCTCCGGCGCCGGAGAGGTCGGCCTCCAGGAACACCGGATCGGCCATGCCCCGGTCGCGCTCGATCGCGCCCAGGTCCTCCAGCATGTCGAGCACCGTGCGCAGGTCCCGGTCGGCGTGCTCGAACCACATCCGGTGCCGGATGTCCGACCCGCCGTCCAGCTGGAAGCACGCCCGGTAGGCCAGGTGTACGGAGTCGCGCAGCCGCGGCCAGGGCATCGGGTACGGCAGGCTGTAGAGCGCGTTCAGCACGTCCTCCAGCACGTCCGCGTAGACATCGAAGAGCATCGACTCGACATGCCAGCCGCTGCGCGCCCCGATCAGGGCCTGCCGCAGCTCGAAGCACGCGTCGAAGGCGCGTAGCCAGAGCCGAAGCGGATCGGCCAGCACCGGCCGGGCCTTGGCCACCGCATACAACCGCCCCTTGGTCACCCGGACCAGCCGCGCCTTCTTCGCCCACTCCACCAGCAGTCCCAGCCGCGGCAGGTCGGCCGAAGTGCGCACCCCCTCGGCCTTGTCGCCGGTGCCCAGCACGTCCACCAGCTCGCGGGCGTCGGCCATCCGCAGCCGCCCCGTCGTCGTCACCGCGCGGCCGCCCTGCCCCGCCCACTCGGCGAGCCCGCGCAGCTGCGCCACGATCGTCAGGACCTCGGCCCGTCGGCGCAGCTCGCCGTCCGGGGGCAGCACCACGGGCAACTGCGGCTCGGCCCGTGCCGCACTGGACAGCGCGCGGCCGGTCAACCGCCGTTCCATGATCGCATCGAGGGCCTGCTTGTCGTAGGCGACCTCCTCACGCTGCGCTCGCTCCGCGAATCGCCGCAACGCCGCCCCGTCCATGACGTCCACGCCCTGTTCGGCCGCTGTCATCGCCCAGAACTTCGCCAAACCCCAGCGGGTGCGTTCCGCCATCGCCGCCGGATGCCGCTCCGCGACCGCTTCGACCGCGGCGAGGGAGTCCTGAAGTGTGGGCCCGCGCGGGTCCGCCAACTGCGCGGCGTGCAGATAGCGCAGCAGCGTGCGCAGCGTGCCAGGGGCGTCGCCGCGTTCCTCTCCAGGGAGTTCGGTGATCTTCTCCGGCAACCAGGAGAGCAGCAACTCCTCCACGTGCCGGGGCTCCCACAGCCCTAGCCGACCGTCGGCCGTCGCACGGTGCCGGTAGTCCAGCGCCGCCTCGGCCGTGAACCCGTCGACCGGCAGCCCCTGCTCCCCGGCCCACCGGACCAGCCGGTCGACCAGCAGTCCACGCGCCGCCTCGTACTCCTCCTCGGCCCCGGCTTCGAACCGCATCCGCATGAACCCGCCCAACCTGTCCGCGGCACTCCTTGCCCCGCCAAGCTACCGCTGAACCGCTACGCCAACTCGGCCGGGACCAGCGGACCGCTACCCCATGGGCAGCACGTAGTGGTAGTTGCCCTTGCCGACCGCGGCTTCGAGCGTCCGGACGACGGACCGGGCATCGTCGTACGGACCCGCTACATAGAACGGCACGCCGTCCCGGCCGAACTCGATCGGCACCGGTCCCGCGGGCTCACCCAGGTACGCGGCCGCCGCGGCGAACTCCTCATGCGGCTCGAAGCCCAGCCCGCGGGCAAAGGCCACCGCTCCGTGCACGAGATGCTGGGCCAACTCCAGCGACGCCTCGACACCCGGCGAGTCGAACGCGGAGAAGAACTCCCGCCGCCAAGCGTCGAGAGAGCCCGATCCCAGCGTGTGCGGCCCGTTCACGTTCTTCACACCGAGGCAGTGCACGTCGACCAGGAACCCGCAGACCGTGACCCGGCTCGCCCGCTCCCGCCGGGCAACCAGTACCCCCGCCAACCCACCCGAGGCAGTCTCCGCACCGGACAACGGGTCGCTCTGGTGCCAAGCACGAGGATCGTCGCCGAGGCCGAGCCCCTCGCTCCACCCCGGACTGAGCCAGCAGCCGACCAGGGCACGGCCCGCCGGGTCATCGACCGCCTGTTCGACCTTGGCAGCCCGCCGCACCAGCACGCTCGCGACCGACTGCCGCACACCGAGCGCCCGGGCAATCTGCTTCGGCCCACTGCCGCGCCGCCGGAGCTCACGCACCTGCGCCAGGAGTTCCGCGTCGTCTCTCACTGAACATCTCCAGGATCACGGCCGTCACGTCCACAACTCCCGGCCGCTGACCGCCTGTTCACACCATTCCAGTGCCCGTCCAGCTTACCCAACGCGACCGACTCAATGGCTCCCGGCGGCCAGTAGCCCTGCCTGCTCGCGCGCCTCCGCCAACAGTCAACGGCACCCGTGAACCCACTGGCCCGAACAGCCCGGTCTCGGCCATGCCGTGACGGCTTCACCAGCAGATCCATGCGCGGTGCGGCATGTCTCGAACTCGGCGGTGGCGCCCAGGCGTTGGTGGCAGGCACGGGCGCTGAGCAGCAGCCGGGCGATCTGCTGGTAGTTGGCGTCGCCGGCGACGGCCTGAGGGGCTCGATGGCGCGCAGGTACCCCGAGCGCATCCGCCGGGCGGTCTGCGGCGAGGCGGTCGGCAAGCGCAGTCCTCGTCAGTGCGTTCCGGGTGGGGACCGGCCCGGCCGATCGGGCCGGGCGCCGTGCGCGGCTACCAGGGCTGGTCTTGGGTCAATTTCAGCACACGCTGCAGGTGCGTGCCGGCCTTGCGCAGGTCGGCCTCAGGGACCTGCCACAGCCGTGCCGCGTCGCGGTAACCGCCCCCGCCGGCGCCGCTCCAGTAGCAGGCGGACCGCTCGGCGGCGGCGGCGAGGACCGCAGCCGGGTAACGCCCCCGCAATGCCCGCGGGTCGGCCAGTCGCCACCAGGAGGCCAGGGCCCGTGCGGCCAGGTGCGCCCCGTACCGGGCAGGGGTGCGCTGCCACAGCAGGTGGGCGACCGGGTCCAGCTCGGCACCGGTGCGCGGGAGGCGGGTGGCCGGCTCAGTACCACCTGGGCGGTAGCGCGCCATTATGGTGCTGGCGTTCATCGCGTAGGGGGTCTGATGGGGCAGGACCTCGGCGATCAGCGGGTCGGGCCCGAGGGACCAGCGCAGCAGGTAGTCATGGCGTCCCCGGTCGGTGCGGACCTCGCCTCCGGCACTGTCCCAGCCGCGTCGTCCCTCGGCGGGGAAGACCACGGCGCTGCAGGACTCCACCCGCTCCCGGGAGTCGACGCCGATTCCGTACAGCGGCCCGGCCGCGCCGTACAGCCGCAGCAGGGCGGCGGCGGGCGAGTCCGGGGCGCACAGCCGCTCCAGCTTGCGGCGGTCGCCGCCTGCGGCGTGCTCCCAGAAGGTGAAGGCGCGTTTCTGCAGGGTCTGGGGATCGACAGACCGGAGCTGCGGCGGGGACGGGGCATGGCCGGGTGTGGCGGGGCGGGAGGAGGAGGCGCGCGCTGCGGACGCCTCGGCGATTCGCCCGGCCTTCGATCGACCCCCGCTCCGCGGCGCAGCTCCGCCCGCAGCCTCGGCGTTCCGTGCGGCCGACGGCCCCACAGCGACGGTGGCGCCCGCACGCACTGGCGCCACCGCGCGTTCCGCGGATGCGGCAGTGTGCGCGGCGGCGCCGTCGCGGGGCGGCGGTACGGACTCCGGGGCCGGAACCGGGGTGGGGCGCTTGGGGGCCAGGCATCGGGCGCAGCCCAGGTGCGTCTTGGCTGCGACGAGCGCCGCACCGCTCTGGGCGCAGGCCGGACAGCGCAGTGGGGCGAACTCTCCGGCGGGCAGCAGCCAGTCCAGGTCCAGTGGATAGCGCCGCTCGCCCCTGCGGACGTCCAGCGCGAGGCGCAGCACCGGGACTCTCAGCAGGTGCAGCCGGTAGGGAGTGAGCGTGTGGCGGGCACGATATTTTTCGGCGATCTCGGCCAGGCGGCGGGCGCGCTCCTCGCGGGTGCTCTCGATACGGGCGCGCAGCAACGGCGCGCGGTCCTCGGGCGCAGTGGCGGCACGGCGCTCCAAGGATTCCACGGCGGCGGCGTAGTACTCCTCGGCGCGGGCGCGCTCCTTGGCGTACGCGTCGCCGATCTGCCCGGCCAGCCCATCACGGCGCAGCACGGCGACGGCCTCCAGCATCCGGTGGGCCTCGGCGAGGGCCGCGGCCAGGTCCGGCCGGCTGGTCGAGGCGTAGTCCACGGCGGCGGCGAGCCCGACCGGCAGCGCGGTCTCGGCACGGGGGTCATGGCCGGTGCGGGCGAGGCGCTCGCTGACCCTCGTCGGCACCTGCAGGCGGCTGGGTACGTCGACGAACACCTCGACCTGCTCCTGGAAGTGGTCCTCCGCGGAGAGCTCGTAGCCCACAAGGGCGCCCACGCGCAGCACCGGCCGCAGCGCCCGCTCGGGCGTGGCGTCGGCGCGCGGATCCAGGCGGCCGTGGTCGACCGGGAGATGCTCTCGGGCCTTGGACAGCAACGTGGTGGCATCGGGCGGCACGGAGCGCGGCGCGGCCAGGGTGAGGGTGCCGGTGTCGCCCGCGGCCAGAACGCTCTCGGCGGCTTTGGCGACCACCGGGTGTCCGGTCACCAGCAGCAGGGCGCCGTCTTCGCGGGCGACATCGGGGTCGGCGGTGACCGCGGTCTCCTCGGGCAGCTCCAGCTCGCTCGCCAGGGCAGCGGGCAGGAGTGCCAGGGCGGTGTCCCCGGCGTCCTCCCACAGCCCGCCGCGGTGCTCGACCCAGTCCAGCCAGAAGGCCAGCCCAGCCTCCTTGCGGATCACCGGCCCGCCTCCTGCTCGTCATCGCCGCCGACCAGTGCGTCGACCGCGCCGCGGCTGTCCAGGTAGTCCGTGCGGGCACTGACCAGCCGCTCGCCCAGGCGCTCCAGGCGCTCCTCGAACTCCGCGTCGTCCCCTGCGGTGGCGAAGGCGTCGAAGACGGAGGCCTCGAAGTCGAAGTCCTCGTCCACCCGGCCCAGGATCATGTCGAGCTCGCCGACGACCAGCTCAAACAGATTGATCTTGGATTCAAGGACGTGCAGGATCCGTTGTTCGATGGTGCCCCGGGCAACCAGATTGGTCAGCACCACGTCGTGCTCCTGCCCCACCCGGTGCAGCCGGCCCAGACGCTGCTCGATCTGCATGGGGTTCCACGGCAGGTCCACATTGGCCATCACATGGCAGAACTGCAGATTGCGGCCCTCTCCAGCGGACTCGGTGGACAGCAGCACCGGTGCCTGATCGCGGAAGGCTGCCACCGCCGCTTCCTTGTCCCGGCGCGAGAGGCTGCCGTGGTACACCGCCGCCTGGACGCCCTCGCGCTCCAGCCGCGCGGCGAGCGCGTCCAGGGTCTGCCGGAAGGCGGTGAACACCAACACCTTCTCCCCCTGTCCGTTGTGCCGACGCAGCCGCTCCAGCAGTAGCTCCGCCTTGGTGGATCCCTCGATTTGCCGGGCCAGCGCCGCCAGGTCCGGCCAGCCCGCCTTGGCCAGGGTCGGCGCGGCAGCCTGCGGGCTCGACCCGGCCAGCCGGGTCAGCCCGCGCAGGGTCAGCAGCCGCGCCGAGGACGCACCCTTGGCCTCCGCCCTGATCCTGGCCGCGATGCCCGCATACAGCTCCGCCTCCTCCTGCGTGGGCGCCACCAGCACCGTCTCGGCCAGCCGCTGCGGCAGCAGCACCTCGACCTCGCTGCGCCGGTGACGGACCATCACCTCACGGGTACGGGCCCGCAGCTCGTCCAGGTTGCGCGGCGTCGAAGGCTCCGTCCCGGCTCCGGCGTGCCGCTGGCGGAACTGCGCAGGTGTACCCAGCAACCCGGGCGCGACCAGGCTCACGAGCTCGTACAGGTCCTGCAGGCGGTTCTCCACCGGAGTCGCGGTGAGCAGCAGCAGATAGCGGGCACGCAAGGCCCGGGCGAGCTTCCCCGAGGCGCTGCGCGGCTTGCGCAGCCGGTGCGCCTCGTCTGCCACCACCACATCCCACTGCCCCTCGGTCAGCCGGGACTTGAGCGGCTCCCGGCGCGCGGCGGCGATCGAGGCGAGCACCACCGGCCGCTCCGCGTCCGCCTCCTCCCAGCCCCGGCCCCGGGCGATCGCTGTCGGCAGGCCGAACTTGCGCTCCAGCTCCTCGCGCCACTGCTCCACCAACCCGGCCGGGGTGAGCACCAGCGTCCGATCGGCCAACCCCCGCATCCGCAGCTCGGACAGGACCAGACCCGCCTCGATGGTCTTGCCCAGCCCCACCTCGTCCGCAAGGATCGCCCGGCCGCGCATCCGCCGCAGCACCGTCTGAGCGGTCTGCATCTGGTACCCGAACGGCGCGAA
Organism: Streptomyces sp. HSS9-12; assembly: GCF_054963655.1. Lineage (NCBI taxonomy): Bacteria > Bacillati > Actinomycetota > Actinomycetes > Kitasatosporales > Streptomycetaceae > Streptomyces > Streptomyces sp. HSS9-12. Next base: position 85,634 of record NZ_JBUEGC010000019.1, read on the forward strand.
GGACAGCTGCGGCAGCGACAGGAAAGAGTCGAAACCGGGCCTGCGCCACACCTCCACTGCCGCGTCCACCAGCACCGAGGTGGCCGGATCCACCGGAGCCGCGCCCAGCTGGGCCAACAGCACCGCGAACGCGTCGGGCAGTCCTTCGGGCCGCGGAGCCGAGCCGTCGGCGATGGGGGGGCGAACGGTGGCGGTGCTCAAGCGACCTCGCTCGGGGAGCAGCGGAACGGATGGCAACGGGCACGCTCCGTCACCGTGCGGGCCAGCCTACCGAACCCGCGGGACACGAGCCCTGGTGTAGCCGAGGCGGTCGGCGCCGGTCAGGGCGACGAGGATTCCGACGAGAGTCCTCGCGCCCTGATCGAGGAACTGGCCGCCGGACCCGTGGAACTGATCACGCTCACACCGCCTGGCACCCGGGCGGTCCGAGACCGTCTGCGGGCCGGGGGGCGATCGGCCCCGCTGGTCGGCGAGCTGTCCCAGGTCCCGCCGGCCGGACTGCTCCCGTGTCGACGATGGCGGCATCCGGGGTCATGCGGCGGCCCCTTGGTATTCGGCGAGCCGGCGGTAGAGGCTGTTGCTCTCGTTGAGGCCGGCGTGTGTGCCGGTGGCCTGCACTCTGCCCCCGTCCAGCACGATGATCTTCTCTGCCTGGGCGATGGTGGAGAAGCGGTGGGCGATGACGACGACCGCGCACCAGCGGGAGATGGTGGAGATGCTGTCGCGCAGTGCCGCCTCCGACTCTCCGTCGAGATGGGCGGTGGCCTCGTCGTGGAGCACGATCCTGGGATGTTGCAGGAGGGTACGGGCGATGGCCAGCCGCTGGCGCTGGCCACCGGAGAGGCCGGAGCCGCGCTCGCCGAGTTCGGTGTCCAGGCCGTCGGGAAGGGCCGCGATCACCTCGGCGAGATGGGCCATGCGCAGAGCGTCGGCGATGTCCCCTTCGGCGGCCTCGGGGGCGGCGTAGAGGAGGTTCTCGCGGATGGTGCCGCGCAGCAGGGTGTGGTCCTGGTCGACGTAGCCGACGAGGGAGCGCAGCTGGCCGAGCGGCATCCGGGCGGTGTCGGTCCGGCTGATGCGGACCGTGCCGGACACCGGTTCGTAGAGGCGCTCGACGAGCTGGAACACGGTGCTCTTGCCCGCGCCGGACGGGCCGACGATGGCGGTGAGTCCGCGTTCGAGGACCGTGAAGGACACCTCGTCGAGGACGACGGCGTCGCTTCCGGGGTAGGAGAAGGACACCTTCTCGAAGGTGAGGCCGTGCCCTTCGACGACCGCCTCGGGGCCGGCGCCGCCGTCCTCCTGCTCGATGGTGCCGAGCTCTGCGATGCGGTCGATGGAGGCCCTGCCCTGCTGGAACTGGGCGATCGACATGAACAGCATCACCAGCGGCGACACCAGGTAGAAGAGGTACATCATGAACGACGTCAGATCGGCGGGCGCCATGTCGCCGGTGGCCACGCGAGCCATGCCCCAGGCGGTGACGACGGTCAGCGCGACCTGGGTGCCGACGTTCATGGCCGGGGTGAGCATCGCCGACAGGGCCGAGACGCGGATGCCGGAGCGCCGGGCCCGCTGGGCGAGGCCGGTGACGTGCTCGGTCTCGCGGGCCTCGGCGCGGGACGCCTTCACGGTCGGCAGGGCGCCCATGACGCGCATCAGGGCGGAGCCGAAGGTGCTGGTGTCCTCGCGGTTGGTCACCGACACCCGGCGGACCTGACGGGCCAGCAGCAGGGAGACCACACTGGCGACTCCGAGGCAGCCGAGGGTGGTGGCGAGCAGCAGCGGATCGAGCCACGCCATCAGCGCGATCCCGCCGACGACCATGAAAGCGCTGGTGACGATCTGGGCGAGGGCCTGGGTCATGCAGACACGGGCCAGCGAGGTGTCGGTGACCATCCGGGTGAACACATCGCCCTGGTCCCAACGGTTGTAGGACTGGAGCCGGGAGCGCAGCAGCCGGGCGGCCAGCGTGTGCCGGATGTCGTGGACGACATTCTCCCCGGCCCGGCCGATGGCGTACGCGTGGGCGGCCGCGAGAGCGGCGTCCGCGGCGAACAGCGCGGCGGCCAGCAGGATCGGCCCCGTCAGCGACCGGTCCGCCGCGACGGCCTCGATCATTTCGCCGATGACCACGGGCTGGGCCAGGGTCGCCGCCGCGCCGGCGACACCGAGGACGATTCCGGTCAGCAGCAGTGCGCGGTGCCTGCGGGCGATCTGCCAGACGCTCACGCCGCGGCCTTGGCGTGGGCGGACTTGACGTAGGTGGAGATGAAGATGGGGGACTGTTCGGTGTACGGGGCGCCGTCGCCGGACCAGCTCGCGGTGCGGCTTTCCGGTTCCAGACTGGCGTTACGGGCGTAGGCGTCGACCTCGTCCGGGTGGGTGAGGCGGGACAGTTCGGTGCCGACGCGGGTGCTGCCGTCGGACTCGTACCAGATGTGGGAGCAGTGCCACAGGCCGCCTTCCGGCAGCAGGGTGGAGTGGGTCTGCAGTCCGGTGCCGCGCTCCGGGTACGGGGTGAAGTACGTGGCGTGGCTGCGCCCTTCGTGGAGGGCGAGGATGGCGGGCTTGTTGTGGGTCTCCACGATGAAGGCGGCCGCCGGGGACGCTTGGGCACAGCGACACCCGGATCACGCGGGACATCTACCAGAGCGTCCTGCCCCAGGGCGGCAGGAGCGCCGCCGAGGCGACGGCGAAGCTGGTCCCGCTTCAGCGCAAGGCCGAGGCCGAGAAGGCCGCACGCAAGGCCGCGAAGAAGGAGAAGGCCAAGAAGGCCGCGGCGAAGAACGCCGGCAAGGGCAAGGGCGGCAAGCCGCAGAACCTGGCGAAAGCCCAGGCCAAGGCGGACAAGAAGGCCACGCGCCGAACGCCCGAGAAGTAGGTCCCCGAGCGGCTCCGCTCACGCATCGCTCACGCAAGCAAAGTCACGGCAACCCGACCGTGTGACATGCCATGCTCCGAGCAACAGAAAACCCCAGGTCAGCTTGCTATCTGACCTGGGGTTTCTCTGAGCCGCCTAAGGGAATCGAACCCTTGACCTACGCATTACGAGTGCGTCGCTCTGGCCGACTGAGCTAAGGCGGCAAGCTGCGGATACACCGGGCTGTGAGGCACAGACTGGCATCGGCAACGGCGCCAAGTCTACACAGTTGCCAAGGGTGCCCCGCACCAGGGCCTGCGCCGGTACTGGGAGGCGGCCGGGACGGGCCGCGGCGTCGGCGGGAGCGGGTCCGACGGCCAGGCGGTGCAGGTCAGCGGCAGTTCATGCCCTCCGACGGGGGCGTGCCCTCCAGGAGGTAGGTGTTGATCGCGTTGTCGATGCATTCGCTGCCCCGCCCGTACGCCGTGTGCCCGTCGCCGTCGTACGTCAGCAGGCGGCCCGAGCTGAGCTGGCCGGCCAGCCCCTTCGCCCAGACATACGGGGTGGCCGGGTCACGGACGGTGCCGACCACGACGATCGGGGCGGCGCCCTTGGCCTCGATGCGGTGCGGCGTGCCGGTCGGCTCCACCGGCCAGTACGTGCAGTTCAACGCCGACCAGGCCAGGCCCCTACCGAAGATCGGCGAGGCCTTCTGGAAGGACGGCAGATGCTTGCGCACATCGGCCGGCCCCCGGAAGGCAGGGGGAAGATCAAGGCAGTTGACGGCCGCGTTGGCGAACATGAGGTTCGCGTACGTCCCGTCGGGCTGTCGCTCGTAGTAGAGGTCCGAGAGCTTCAGCAGCCCGCTGCCGTCGCCGTCCATCGCCGCCTTCAGCGAGGCGCGCAGCTGCGGCCACGCGCCCTCGTCGTACATCGCGGCGATCACGGCGGTGGTGGCCAGCGACTCCCCCAGCTGGCGGTCCTCGCCCGTCGGGATGGGCTGTGCGTCGAGCTTCTTGAAGAAGTCCGAGAGCTGTTTGCCCGCCTCCTGCCCGCTCTTGTGGCCCAGCGGGCAGGTCTTGCGCTTCACACAGTCCGCGGCGAAGGCATCGAAGGCGGTCTCGAAGCCGGCGGTCTGGTCGCGGTTGATGCGGAGGGCCGGAAGCGAGGGGTCCATCGCGCCGTCCAGGACCAGCCGGCCCACCCGGCTCGGGAAGAGCCCGGCGTATGTGGCGCCCAGGAAGGTGCCGTACGAGGCCCCCACGTAGTTCAGCTTCTGGTCGCCCAGAGCCGCGCGCAGGATGTCCATGTCGCGGGCCGACTCGACCGTGGAGACATGGCCGAGGATATTGCCCGAGCGGCGCTCGCAGCCGCCCGCGAACTCCTTGAAGGAGTCGACGAGGTGCTTGACCTCGCCCTGGTCGTCGGGGGTCTGGTCAACCTGGGTGTAGGCGTCCATCTCCTCGTTCGTCAGGCAGATGACGGGCTCGCTGCGGGCCACGCCGCGCGGGTCCATCGCCACCATGTCGTACCGCGCCCGGACCGGCGCCGGATAGCCGATCGCCGCGTAGTTCTGCAGATAGCCGATCGCGGAGCCACCAGGGCCACCGGGGTTCACCAGGAGGGAGCCGAGCCGCTCACCCGGGCCGGTCGCCTTCTTCCGGGCGACGGCGAGGTCGACGTCCTTGCCGTTGTCGGGGTGTGCGTAGTCGAGCGGCGCTTTCACGGAGGTGCACTCGAAGCCGGGGACGCCGCACTCGCGCCAGCGCAGCTTCTGCTCGTAGAACGGTCTGAGGCCCGCCGGTGTCTGCGCCGGCAGCGGCGGCAGGACGCTCACCGCTCCGCTGGTCTGCGCCTGCGCACCGGTGGGTTTCGGCGACGCCGAGGCGCTCTGGGGCGACTGGCCGGAGGAACAGCCGGAGATCAGCAGGCCCGCGACCGCGACAACGGTGGCGGAGATGCGGAACAGGCGACTGGTGTCCATGGGGGGTGTCCCTCGGTTGTCGACGTCGGGTGTTCGGAGAGTATCCGTCCGACCACCTTCCATGCGCAGTCCGCCATCCCGTACGGGTGAGGCCATGACCGTCTGGCCCTCGGCCGCCCTCAGCCGGCGCGCAGTGCCATGGTCATCGCCTCGACCGCCAGCAGCGGAGCGACATTGCTGTCCAGCGCCTGACGGCAGGCGATCACCGCCTCTATGCGGCGAAGGGTGCGCTCCGGCGTGGAGGACTGGGCGACGCGCTCCAAAGCATCCCGAACCTCGGTGTTGGAGATCGCGACGGAGGAGCCCAGCTGCAGGGCGAGCACATCGCGGTAGAAGCCCGTGAGGTCGGTCAGTGCCAGGTCCAGGCTGTCGCGCTGGGTGCGGGTCGCACGGCGCTTCTGCCGGTCCTGGAGCTCCTTCATCGCGCCGGCCGTGCCGCGCGGAAGCCGGCCGCCGGTGCCGGCCGCGGCCCCGAGCGCGGCACGCAGCTCCTCGGTCTCCTTGGCGTCGATCTCCTCGGCCACCTGCTTGGCGTCTTCGGCTGCCGCGTCGACCAGCTCTTGCGCGGCCTTCAGACAGCCACCGACATCGTCGACCCGGAGCGGCACCTTCAGCACGGCGGCCCGGCGGGCGCGCGCCCGCTCGTCGATGGCCAGGCGGCGGGCCCGCCCGATGTGGCCCTGGGTGGCCCGGGCGACCGCCGCGGCCAGGGGCGGCTCGATGCCGTCGCGGCGCACCAGCACATCCGCGACCGCGTCGACGGGTGGCGTACGGAGGGTGAGGTGGCGGCAGCGCGAGCGGATCGTCGGGAGCACATCCTCGATCGACGGTGCGCACAGCAGCCACACGGTGCGGGGCGCGGGCTCCTCGACGGCCTTGAGCAGGACGTTGCCCGCGCCCTCGGTGAGCCGGTCGGCGTCCTCCATGACGATCACCTGCCAGCGGCCGCCCGCGGGGGAGAGCTGGGCGCGGCGGACGAGGTCGCGGGTCTCCTTCACACCGATGGACAGCAGATCGGTGCGGACGATCTCGACGTCGGCGTGAGTGCCGACGAGAGTGGTGTGGCAGCCCTCGCAGAAGCCGCAGCCGGGGGCGCCGCCCAAGGCGCGGTCGGGGCTGACGCACTGCAGCGCGGCGGCGAAGGCGCGGGCGGCGGTGGAGCGGCCGGAGCCAGGGGGGCCGGTGAACAGCCAGGCATGCGTCATCCTCGATGGCGCCGCCCGCCCCCCAGGACCGTCGGGGTGCTCATCGGCGGGGCCAGGTACGGCGACCACATGGGCCGACCCCGCGGCGGCGGCCTCAGCGGCCTCCGCGGTGACGAACGCGTCCGCATCGCGGGCGGCAGCCGCGAGCTGCTCAGTCACCCGGTCCTGCCCGACCAGGTCGTCCCACACCGCCATCGCTGCCCTGCCGTCCGTCTCTTTCCCGCGTCCCTGCCCCGTACCGCGGGCGCGCCGCACGGAATGCGTGGCGCGCCGCGGTTCCCCATTGTCGTCCACCGCACTGACAACGGTGACGGACGACCGGCCCGCACGCTCCGCTCCGGTCACCGTTCAGACGCGTCCCCCAGACGCGTCGCCGTACAGACAGACGCCGAGGCGGGGGACGGTGGCCACGTATCCCCCGCCTCGGTGGCGGTCCTCGCCGGCAGCGTGGCCCCGCGGGCTAGCGTCCGCGCCGCCTGCCGCGCCGGTCGTCGTTCTCCTCGTCGTACGAGCCGAGCAGTTCGTCGGCAAGGCTCGGCAGGTCGTCGAGCGGGGTCTCCTCCGCCCAGTCCGGACGATCGCCGCCACGGCCGCGCCGTCGCGGCTCGGGTGCCCCCTGACCCGCGGACGGATCGACCTGCGGCAGCTCGCGGGTGCGGTCGGCATCCGACGGCTGCTGTTCCGCCCCGTCCTCGGGACGGAACAGCCACGGCGGCACCCGGTCCGTCGGGTCGGACGACCGCTGCTCGTACGGGCCGCCGTCCTCGGGCCGTACGGGTGGCAGCACGGCCGTCTCGTCGGCCGGGCCGGCCGTCGGCGGCTTGGGCAGGACGGTCGTCTCCTCCGGGTCTCCGGCGCTGTCGTCCCCGTCCTCCGGCGGGACCGGTCGCAGCACCGCCGTCTCGTCCGCATCCCGGCGCGGAGCGTGGTCCGCCCCTGGGGTGCGGACGTTCTGCGTCGCCTCGGAGTCCGAGGAGGAGTCCGGGCCCTCCGGGCGGTCGGGCATCGGCGTCTCCACCGTCGCGGCCTCGTTCGCAGACGACGCCGCGGCCTCCGCCGCGCGCTCCCGCTCCGCCGCGAGCAAGGCCTCCTCGGCTCTGCGCTGCTTCTCCAGGCGCTGCGCCTCGGCCTCCGCCCGGAGCCGGGCCTCCCGCTCGGCCTCGCGCCGCAGCCGCTCCTGTTCGCGCTCCTCCGCCTCGCGGCGCTGGCGCTCGGCCTCGACCCGGCGGCGCGTCTCCTCCGCCCGCTTCTGGGCCTCCTCGGCCTGCCGCTCGGCCTCGCGGCGCTGCGCTTCCTCCAGCTCGCGGCGCTTGCGCTCCTCCTCTTCGGCGCGCTGCTTCGCCAACTGCTCCTGGCGCTCGCGCTCGAGCCGTTCCTCCTCGGCCTTCCGGGCCGCCTCTTCCTCGGCCCGGCGCCGGGCCTCCTCCTCGGCGGCCTTACGAGCCTCCTCCTGCGCCTCCACCTCCGCTTCCGACAGCGGCAGCATCTGGTCGAGCCGGTGGCGTACGACCGTGGTGACCGCCTCGGGCTCCTGTCCGGCGTCGACGACGAGGTAGCGCGTCGGGTCGGCGGCGGCGAGCGCCAGGAAGCCGGCGCGCACGCGCGCGTGGAACTCGGCGGGCTCGGACTCCAGCCGGTCCGGCGCCTCCGTGAACCGCTCCCGGGCAACCTCCGGGGAGACGTCCAGCAGCACGGTCAGATGCGGCACCAGGCCGTCGGTGGCCCAGCGCGAGATACGGGCGATCTCGGTCGGCGACAGATCGCGGCCGGCGCCCTGGTAGGCAACGGAGGAGTCGATGTAGCGGTCGGAGATCACGACGGCGCCGCGCGCCAGGGCCGGCCGTACGACCGAGTCGACGTGCTCGGCGCGGTCGGCCGCGTACAGCAGCGCCTCAGCGCGAGGCGACAGCCCGGCACTGGATACGTCCAGCAGGATGGCACGCAGGCGCTTGCCGATGGCGGTCGCGCCCGGTTCGCGCGTCACGACGACCTCGTGCCCCTTGGCGCGGATCCACTCCGCCAGCGCCTCGACCTGGGTGGACTTGCCCGCGCCGTCGCCACCCTCCACAGCGATGAAGAAGCCCGTGGGCGCCGGGTGCAGCTCGGTCTCTCCGCCGCGCAGGGCGTCCCTGAGATCACGGCGCAGCGGCACGCCGGACCGGTCGTCGGTCCTGCCGAGGACGAGCGCCGCCACCGGCAGCAGCAGCGCGCCGATCAGCATCAGCGTGAAGGCAGCGCCGCCGTGCGCGAAGACGAAGTCGCCGGTTGCCAGCCGGTGCGGGCCGATTCCGGCGGCGAGCAGCGGGGCCGCGACCGCTCCCAGTGCGATGAAGACGCGGACAACGGCGTGCAGATGGTCGGTCGTACGGGCCCGCCGGTACTCCTCGGACTCCTGGTCCAGCAGGGTGTGCCCGGTGTTGGCCGCTATCCCGGCCGAGGTACCGGCCACGAGCGCCAGGATCAGCACGCTCGTCGGGTCGGGGGTGAGGCCCACGGCGAGCAAGGCGAGCCCGGTGACAGCGATCGCGAGCGCGAGCATCCGGCGCCGGGAGAAGGCGGGCAGCACGCGTGGCGCGAGCCGGATGCCGGCGACCGTGCCGCCGGTGAGCGCGAGGACGAGCAATGAGAAGCCGACCGGCCCGCCGCCGAGGTCGCGGGCTTGCAGCGCGGCCACCGCCACGGCGCCCGCCACCGCTCCGGCGACTGCCGCACAGGACAGGACGAGCAGCGGGATCGCGCCAGTGCGTCCCTTGTCGAGACTCGTGCCGGACCGGGGACGGCGCAGCCCCTCAAGCGGGGAGCGCGCGCGGGGGGTCTTCGCGCCGGGCAGTTCGAGGGAGAGGAGCACCGAGATGGCGGCGGCGAAGAGCCCGGCGGCGACGTACGAGCCGAGGGCTGCCTGGTGCAGGTGGAACCACTCCACGCCGGAGCCGAGCAGGTTCCCGATCAGCGTGACGACGAGGAGCGTGCCGGCCGCGAGCGGCAGCGCCACATAGCCCGTCCGCAGCGAGAGCCGGCGCAGGGCCTCCATCCGGTCGGGCAGTGGCCGTACGGCGGCGCCCTCGGCGGGCGGCGCAGGCAGCAACGCGGGCGCCGCCCCGTCCTTGGCGACCATCCAGAAGCGCTCGGCGACGCCGGTGAGGAAGACGGTGACGAGCAGGGCGGCGAGCGCCTTGTCGGGCATCCAGTCGATCCACAGCGGAGCGACGATGAGGAGCGCGAGCCGCACCCCGTCCGCCCCGATCATGGTCCAGCGGCGGTCGAGCGGGCCGGAGGGCCCGGTCAGAGCCGAGAGCGGACCGAGGAGAACCGCACCGAAGAGCAGGGTTGCCAGGAGCCGGGCGCCGAAGACGGCGGCGACGGCGAACGCGGCATTGCGATAGCCGGGCCCCAAGGAGCCCTGCGCCACTGCCGCTTGAAGCGACAACAGCACAAGGACCAGCAGGGCGAGGGCATCTCCGATGCTGTCGACCAGCTGGGCGCTCCACAGCCGCCTCAGCGGCGGAAAGCGCAACAGGGCTCGTACGGCGCGCTCGCGGGAGTCCGCGGCAAGTGCGTCGGATGAAGAGGTCACGACCGTTGGCTGCTCGGCTCGCGTCATCCCGTCAGCCTATCCGGACTGGCCGAATCCCTGTGAGTGCATCCGAACAAGTGCCCCACCCCGCTCACGCCCCGTTGCGCGGAGACCGGGTGGGAAGGCCGCGCCACCGGCGCAGGCCAGGGCATCAGGCGTCCTCCGGCGTCGCCTTCGCTGCGGCCTTCTTGGCCGCCGTCTTCTTCGCCGTTGTCTTCTTCGCCGTTGTCTTCTTCGCCGCCGTCTTGCCGGCCGACGTCTTCTTGGCCGTGGTCTTCTTCGCGGCGGCCTTCTTCGCCGGCGCCTTCTTGGCGGCCTTCTTCGCCGTCTTCTTGGCCGGACCCTTGGCCCGCTTCTCGGCCAGCAGCTCGTATGCGCGCTCGGGCGTGATCGTCTCGACGTCGTCCTCGCGGCGCAGCGTCGCGTTGGTCTCGCCGTCCGTGACGTACGGCCCGAAGCGCCCGTCCTTGACCACCACCGGACGCTCGCTGACGGGGTCGGTGCCCAGCTCCTTCAGCGGCGGTCTGGCCGCGGCCCGCCCGCGCTGCTTGGGCTGTGCGTAGATCGCCAGCGCCTCGTCCAGGGTGATCGTGAACAGCTGCTCCTCGCTCTCGAGCGAGCGCGAGTCCGTGCCCTTCTTCAGATACGGGCCGTAGCGCCCGTTCTGCGCGGTGATCTCGGTGCCGGATTCGGGGTCGACACCGACGACACGGGGCAGGCTGAGCAGCTTCAGCGCGTCCTCGAGCGTGACCGTGTCCAGGGACATCGACTTCAGCAGCGACGCCGTCCGCGGCTTGACCGCGTTCTTGCCGGTCTTCGGCGTGCCCTCGGGCAGGACCTCGGTGACGTACGGGCCGTAGCGCCCGTCCTTGGCCACGATCGGGTGGTGCGGAGGCTCCGGATCGGTGCCGAGCACGCGCTCGCCGCTGGGCTTGGCCAGCAGTTCCTGGGCCAGCTCGACGGTCAGCTCGTCCGGCGGCAGGTCCTCCGGCACATCGGCCCGCTGCCCGGGCTCGCCCTCGACCTCCGAGGGCTTCTCGACGTACGGACCGTAGCGGCCCACGCGCAGCACGATGCCTTCGCCGACCGGGAACGAGGACACCTCACGGGCGTCGATCGCGCCGAGGTCGGTGACCAGCTCCTTCAGCCCGCCGAGGTGGTCGCCGTCGCCGTTGCCCGCGTCGGCTGCACCGCTCTGCGGGCCCTCACCGAAGTAGAACCGGCGCAGCCACGGCACCGCCTGGGCTTCGCCCGCGGCGATCCGGTCGAGGTCGTCCTCCATCTTCGCCGTGAAGTCGTAGTCGACGAGCCGGCCGAAGTGCTTCTCCAGCAGGCCGACGACGGCGAAGGACAGGAAGGACGGCACGAGGGCCGTGCCCTTCTTGAAGACATAGCCGCGGTCGAGGATCGTGCCGATGATCGACGCGTACGTCGACGGGCGGCCGATCTCCCGCTCCTCCAGCTCCTTGACCAGGGAGGCCTCGGTGTAGCGGGCCGGGGGCTTGGTCTCGTGCCCGGCCGCGGTGATCTCCTCGGCGGTCAGCGCGTCTCCCTCGGCGACCTGCGGCAGGCGCCGCTCGCGGTCGTCGAGCTCGGCGTTCGGGTCGTCGGCGCCCTCGACATAGGCCTTCAGGAAGCCGTGGAAGGTGATGATCTTGCCGGAGGCGGTGAACTCGACGTCCCGGCCGTCGCTCGCGCGCCCGCCGACCTTCACGGTCACGGACTGGCCGACGGCGTCCTTCATCTGGGAGGCGACGGTCCGCTTCCAGATCAGCTCGTACAGCTTGAACTGGTCGCCGGTCAGGCCCGTCTCCGCCGGCGTACGGAACCGGTCACCGGACGGCCGGATCGCCTCGTGCGCCTCCTGCGCGTTCTTGACCTTGCCCGTGTAGACCCGCGGCCGGTCCGGCAGGTAGTCGGAGCCGTACAGCTGCGTGACCTGCGCACGGGCGGCCGCCACCGCCGTGTCCGACAGCGTGGTGGAGTCGGTACGCATATAGGTGATGAAGCCGTTTTCGTACAGCTTCTGCGCGATCTGCATCGTCGCCTTGGCACCGAAGCCGAGCTTGCGCGAGGCCTCCTGCTGGAGCGTGGTCGTACGGAACGGGGCGTACGGCGAGCGGCGGTACGGCTTGGACTCGACGGAGCGCACCGAGAAGGAGGTGTCCTGCAGCGCCTCGGCCAGCGCCCGAGCGGCCGCCTCGTCCAGGTGCAGGACCTGCGCGCCCTCCTTGAGCTGCCCGTTCGGACCGAAGTCGCGGCCCTGGGCGACCCGGCGGCCGTCGACCGTGGCCAGGCGGGCGCCGAAGGTGCCGGGGTCGGTGGCGTCACCGGGGCGGCCGGTGGCGAAGGTGCCGTTCAGGTCCCAGTACTCGGCGGAGCGGAACGCGATGCGCTCGCGCTCCCGCTCGACGACGAGACGGGTGGCGACGGACTGCACACGGCCTGCGGACAGCCGCGGCATGACCTTCTTCCACAGCACCGGAGAGACCTCGTAGCCGTAGAGGCGGTCGAGGATTCGGCGGGTTTCCTGGGCGTCGACGAGCCGCTGGTTGAGCTGGCGCGGGTTGTTCACGGCCTCCTGGATCGCGGCCTCGGTGATCTCGTGGAAGACCATGCGCCGGACCGGGACCTTGGGCTTGAGGACTTCCTGCAGATGCCACGCGATGGCCTCGCCCTCGCGGTCCTCATCGGTGGCGAGGAAGAGCTCGTCGGACTCGGCCAGCAGTTCCTTGAGCTTGCTGACCTGGCTCTTCTTGTCGGCGTTGACGACATAGATCGGCTGGAAGTCCGCGTCGACATTGACACCCAGGCGTGCCCAGGGTTCGCCCTTGTACTTGGCGGGGACCTCCGCCGCGCCGTTGGGCAGGTCGCGGATGTGCCCGACGCTCGCCTCGACCATGTAGCCCGGGCCGAGGTAGCCCTTGATCGTCTTCGCCTTGGCAGGCGACTCGACGATGACGAGTCGGCGGCCGCCCTGTGCGGTCTCGCTGGTCGGGGACAACTTCGCTCTTCTCTCCGGTTGACGCTCATGTAGGCACTGCGGTGTCGGTGCGGAGTGTGACGGTACCTCCCGGCCCCGTGTCAAACGGGAAAACCCCGCAACGCCACTCGAACGGTAACCCGACAAGCGTCCTGTTTGCCGCCCGGACCGCAACGTCCCGGTCCCGGAGGCCGGCCGCCGGCCTGGGCTGGCAGGATGACGGACGAGGCGAACCTTCCTTGGTGCGCCTGGCATTTCGGTCCGTTTTACGCCTCAGGGGGTCCGTTCGATGTCCGACACGAATCCGTACGCGCAGCCGCAGAATCCGCATGGCCAGCCGGGCCCGCCCCCTGCCGGACCGTACGGCCAGCCGGCCTACGGCTACCCATACCTTGCCCCCGGCATGTACACCGGGGATCCCACCGCACCTTACGGCTACGACCCCTACGGCCGTCCATATTCCGACAAATCCAAGATCGTCGCGGGCATTCTGCAGTTCTTCGTCGGCACCTTCGGCGTCGGCCGCTTCTACACGGGGCACATAGGCATCGCGCTGGGCCAGCTGTTCACCTGCGGCGGCCTCGGGATCTGGGCGCTGATCGACGGCATCATCCTGCTGACCGGAAATCCCACCGATTCCGAGGGACGCGTTCTGCGTGGCTGAAGGGCCTGGGGCACCCCGGGGTGGGAGGGCGCTGTGGAGTGCGGCACGCCGGGCGGCCGCCCATCCGTCCGCGGCGCCTCTCGCGACGCTCGGAGCCGGGGCCGCGGGAGCCGCGTATCTGTGGGGGACGAATCCGCATGAGCCGGGTCACTGGCTGCCGCGCTGCCCGTTCAACTGGGCGACCGGACTGCTGTGCCCGGCCTGCGGTGGCACGCGTATGGCGTACGACCTGATGCACGGCGACGTCCTCGCGGCCTTCCACGACAACGCCGCGCTGTTCGTCCTCGGCCTTCCGCTCGCGGCCTGGACCTGCGGCCGCTGGCTGTTCGAAGGCCTGCGCGGCAGGCGCTACCGGCTCACACTGGGGCCGCGTGGCAATGCGGTGATCCTCGTCACCGCCGCGGTCTGGGCCGTCGTACGCAATCTTGTGGGCTGAGACCAACGGCGGTCGATCCGGAATATCACCATCCGGCGATCACCCGGGTCACTGCCCGATGACGATCTGGTTGACGGTGCAACCATGCCGGCCTGCCTGCGGTCACCTCTGTGCCGCTGTGTGATCACAGCGGTGTGGAACGTCCGCAAAGGTCAACAAGGAGCCTCCGAAGTGTCGAACCCCGCGACCCCCGCGTCCCCCGAAGCGCCGTTCGGCTACGCCCCCAACGGGCAGCCCTACTCCGACAAGTCCAAGGTCGTCGCCGGTCTGCTGCAGCTGTTCCTGGGCGGCCTCGGCATAGGGCGCTTCTACACCGGCCACACCGGCATGGCGATCGCCCAGCTGCTCACCTGCGGCGGCCTCGGCTTCTGGGCGCTGATCGACGCGATCATGTTCTTCGTCAGCAGCGAGCGCACCGACAGCCAGGGCCGGGTCCTGCGCGGCTGACGGCGGCTGTACGGGCGTCGGCTCGTCTGTACGACGCGTTGTGCGTGATGCGTGGCCCGCGTTCCGAGTGCCGGACGCGGGCCGCGGTCGGATGCGGGCCTGAGGGCCGCTGTCAGATCTGCAGCAGGACCCAGACGCCGGCGACCAGGAAAACGCATCCGAAGAGCACCGCCAGCGCTGCGCCCACAGGGCGGCTCACTCCGTACGCGACCGGCGCGTTGGCCCGGATGCGCGCCCCTGTCCAGAGCAGTAGCGCCGTACCGAACAGCACAAAAACCGTCCCGGCGAAGACAGCGGGAACACTCTCCAAGGCTCCAAACCCCCTTGTGCACGGCGCGCCCGCAGCACAGTGGCACCTGCCCACGGCGTAAGGGCGAACGACAGGTGAACGAGCGGGAACCACAGTGACCCCTGTGACCACAGTGACCGATGACGCACAGGGGTACGCAGTGGCGCCGGTCAGGAGAGCGGGCTACCGCACCGGCTCCAGGAAGCCCTGTTCCACCAGCAGCCGGATCGACTCGGGCGTACGGTCGCGCAGCAGCACCGGGTCCTCGCCGACCAGCTGGGCAATCGCGTCGAGGATGCGGCCGGCGCTGAGGGTGCCGTCGCACACCCCCGCGAAGCCCGCGCCGACCGTGTCCACCTTGGTCGCCCGCCGCATCCCGCGGTTCTGGCGCAACACCACGTGCTCGGGGTCCTCGGCGCCCGGCATCCCGACCTGCTCCTGCACCACCTCGTCGGCCAGCCTGAAACGAGCGGCGAGCAGCCCGGCGTCGTCGGTGTCCCGCAGGAAGTCCTCGCGCGCGAAGTGGGCCAGCACGGCCTCGCCGAGCGGCTGCTCGACAGGGTGCGGCCACTCCTCGGTGGTGATGGACGGCCGTTTTGAGCCGGACTTGCGCAGCGTGATCCAGCCGAAGCCGACGGCCTTGGTCTTGCGGGCCTCGAACTCCGCCAGCCAGGCGTCATAGCGCTCGGCATACCGCTCGCGGTCGCCCCGGTGGTCGCCGCTGTCGCGCAGCCACAGCTCGACGTACTGCGTGATGTCCTGGACCTCACGCTGCACGATCCACGCGTCACAGCCCGCCGGCACCCAGGCCGACAGCCGCTCCCGCCAGTCCTCTCCCTCCACGTGCTGCCAGTTGGCGAGCAGTTGGCAGTAGCCGCCGTCGGAGAGATGGCCGGCGGACCGCTGGACGAGTGTGCGGCACAGGTCGTCGCCACCCATCCCGCCGTCTCGGTACGTCAGCCGGGCGGAGGGCGAGATGACGAAGGGCGGGTTGGAGACGATCAGATCAAAGGTCTCGCCGCCGACCGGCTCGAAGAGCGAGCCCTTGCGAAGATCCGGCTCCGGCGCGCCGGACAGGGCGAGGGTGAGGCGGGCGAAACGCAGGGCGCGCGGATTGAGGTCGGTGGCCGTGACGCGGGTGGCGTGCTGGGCGGCGTGCAGTGCCTGGATGCCGGAGCCGGTGCCGAGGTCGAGGGCTCGCCCGACCGGCGTGCGGACGGTGATCCCAGCCAGGGTGGTGGACGCGCCTCCCACGCCCAGGACCAACTCGGAGCGGTCCACGCCGGCCGCCTCGGATGCGGTACCACCGGCGATCCCACCGGCCCCGCCGACCGCGCAGCCCAGGTCGGAGACGATCCACCAGTCCTCGCCCGCCGGCCCGCTGTACGGGCGCACGTCCATGCACGCGCGCACCTGAGCCCCGTCCTTCCGGAGCCAGCCGTCGGCGAGGCAGTCCTCGACCGGCAGAGCGGCCTGCGCCTGCTCGTACGGCACCGGGCGCTGCAGCAGAAAGAGCCGCACCAGCGTCTCGAGCGGGGAGCCGCCGCGGGTGGCGCGCAGGGCAGGGATGGTCTCGCTGCGGGCCAGTGCGGCGTAGGCGGACGCGCCGAGCAGGTCGAGCAGGCCGTCAGCGGTGAAGGCTGCCGCCTGCAGCGCGTCCCGCAGGCGGGAGGTGCGGTCGGCGTCGGGGGTGGGGAGGGTGTGCGTACTCACCGGACCATTGTCGGGTGCAGGCAACGGCCGCGGCCATGGCCCGCCACCTGTTCGGCGGGGCGGCGGGCCATGGCCGGTTGGTACCTCACGCAGTGGTGGGCGGCAGTCAGGACGCCTTCGCAGGCGAGGCGCTGGACCGCTGGCAGCCCGCCTGCTTGGCCATCGCCGCACCGATCTCGCCGGACTGCAGTTTCTTGACGGCGTTGTCGCCGACCCTGTTGACCTTGCCGAGGTCCTCCGCGACGCCCTTGAGCCCCTCGGCGAACTTGGCCTGATCCTTGACTGCCAGCTTGTCCACGGCCCGCTTCAGATCCGCGTACGCCTTGGAGGTGGCGTCGAGTTCCTTGACCGCCTCCTGCTGGGTCTGCTCGCCCTTGTCGACCGGCGGGACGCCCGCCTTCTCGACCGCGTCGGACATGGCCGCGTAGGCAGCGGAGATCTGCTGGAAGGCAGCCGAGTCGACCTTCTTGATTTCCGTCGGCTTGCCGTCCGCCGCCGTCGAGGTGATCGACTGGTTGGCGTCGGTGATCTTCTTCAGCTGCGGCTGGACGTCGTCGCAGACCTTCTTGGCGTAGTCGTTGACCTTGTTCTGGTTGTCGCCGCACCCGGACAGCGCCAGTACCAGTGCCGCACTTCCGCACACCGCGGCTACAAGCTTCTTGTTCACCGGATCGGTCCCTTCCATGGCTCTCGGCCCCGGAACTTACACGCCCGGCCGGTGGGGTTCGCGAGCTGATCATCCTTCCCGACGGCTATTGCGAGCATTTGCACCCTGTGGTGGACGACGCGTTCGCAGGCATGCGAAGGGGCGGACGGCACGCCCTTCGCGCGCCGCCCGCCCGGTGTTTGACGAGGTGTAAGGCCCCGTGCCGCTAGGACACGACGGCCGCGTCACCCGCCTTGGAAACCCGCTCGGAGTTGTCTTCGTCACCTACGGCGATTCCGCGCCGCTTCGAGACGTAGACGGCGGCGACGATGACCACCAGTCCGATCACGGCCACGAGCACGCGGATGCCGAGGTTGGACTGGTCACCGTAGGAGAACTTCACGACGGCCGGGGCGATCAGCAGCGCCACCAGGTTCATGACCTTCAGCAGCGGGTTGATCGCCGGGCCGGCGGTGTCCTTGAACGGGTCGCCGACCGTGTCACCGATCACCGTGGCGGCGTGCGCCTCGCTGC
Organism: Streptomyces sp. HSS9-12; assembly: GCF_054963655.1. Taxonomy (NCBI): domain Bacteria; kingdom Bacillati; phylum Actinomycetota; class Actinomycetes; order Kitasatosporales; family Streptomycetaceae; genus Streptomyces; species Streptomyces sp. HSS9-12. Next base: position 102,972 of record NZ_JBUEGC010000019.1, read on the forward strand.
CCTTGCCGCCATGGTGCCCGTCCTCGACCAGCTTCTTGGCGTTGTCCCAGGCACCGCCCGAGTTGGCGAGGAAAACCGCCATCAGGACGCCGGTGCCGATCGCCCCCGCCAGGAACGAGCCGAGGGCGCCGATACCGAAGATGAAGCCGACAACGATGGGGGACATGACGGCGAGCAGGCCCGGGGTGGTGAGCTCACGCTGTGCGTCCTTGGTGCAGATGTCCACGACCCGGCCGTACTCCGGCTTCTGGGAGTAGTCCATGATCCCCGGCAGCTCACGGAACTGCCGCCGGACCTCGAAGACCACCGACCCTGCGGACCGCGACACCGCGTTGATCGCCAGTCCCGAGAAGAGGAAGACGACGGACGCGCCCAGGATCAGGCCGACGAGGTTGTTGGGCTGCGAGATGTCCAGACTCAGCCCCATCTGCCCGGCCTTCGCCTGTACGTCCGAGACCGCCGTGGCGATCGCGTCGCGGTAGGAGCCGAAGAGCGCCGAGGCGGCGAGCACCGCCGTCGCGATGGCGATGCCCTTGGTGATCGCCTTGGTGGTGTTGCCGACGGCGTCGAGGTCGGTGAGCACCTTGGCGCCCTCGCCGCGGACGTCGCCGGACATCTCGGCGATGCCCTGCGCGTTGTCGGAGACCGGGCCGAAGGTGTCCATCGCCACGATCACGCCGACGGTGGTGAGCAGGCCGGTCCCGGCCAGGGCGACCGCGAACAGCGCCAGCATGATCGAGCTGCCGCCGAGCAGGAACGCCCCGTAGACGCTGAGCCCGATCAGCACCGCCGAGTAGACCGCCGACTCCAGGCCGACCGAGATGCCGGACAGCACGACGGTGGCCGGTCCGGTCAGCGATGTCTTGCCGATGTCCCGGACCGGGCGCCGGTTGGTCTCGGTGAAGTAGCCGGTGAGCTGCTGGATCAGCGCGGCGAGCACAATGCCGATGGCGACCGCCACTAGCGCGAGGACCCTGGGGTCGCCCTCGTGCCCGAGGATGGCGGTGTCGGTGACACCGTCGAGGTCGCCGTACGAGGACGGCAGATAGATGAAGACCGCGGCGGCGACCAGCACCAGCGAGATGACCGCGGAGATGAAGAAACCACGGTTGATCGCGGTCATACCGCTGCGGTCGGCCCGCCGGGGGGCCACGGCGAAGATACCGATCATGGCGGTGATCACGCCGATCGCCGGGACGAGCAGCGGGAAGGCGAGACCGGAGTCGCCGAAGGCGACCTTGCCGAGGATCAGCGCGGCGACGAGCGTCACCGCGTACGACTCGAACAGGTCGGCCGCCATGCCCGCGCAGTCACCCACGTTGTCGCCGACGTTGTCCGCGATCGTGGCGGCGTTGCGCGGGTCGTCCTCGGGGATGCCCTGCTCGACCTTGCCGACGAGGTCCGCGCCAACGTCCGCGGCCTTGGTGAAGATGCCGCCCCCGACACGCATGAACATCGCGATCAGCGCGGCACCCAGACCGAAGCCCTCAAGCACCTTGGGCGCGTCGGCCGCATAGACCAGCACGACGCAGGAGGCGCCCAGCAGGCCCAGTCCCACGGTGAACATGCCCACTACGCCGCCCGTACGGAAGGCGATCTTCATTGCCTTGTGCGAGACCAGGGTGAGGTCCTTGGCCGGCTGACCCTCGCCGGGGGTGGCTTCGCGGGCGGCGGCCGCGACACGCACATTGCTGCGCACCGCAAGCCACATTCCGATGTAGCCGGTCGTCGCCGAGAAGGCCGCGCCGATCAGGAAGAACACCGAACGCCCGGCACGCTGGTTCCAGTCGTCGGCCGGCAGCAGCATGAGCAGGAAGAACACCACAATGGCGAATACGCCGAGGGTGCGCAGCTGGCGTGCGAGATAGGCATTGGCGCCCTCCTGCACAGCCGCGGCGATCTTCTTCATGCTGTCGGTGCCCTCGCCCGCGGCGAGCACCTGCCGGACCAGCGTCACGGCGACGCCGATCGCCGCCACCGCGACTGCCGCGATGACCAGCACGATCACGCGATTGTCCGTGGTGAGCACGGCGGCTGCGAGCGATGAGGAATGGTCCTGCTGGAGAGGGGTAAGAGGCCCCGCCATTCGTCCTCCTTGACGTTTGGCACATGGGCGCGCAGCAGTCCTTGCGGTCAAGAACAGCCGCCACGCTCAGGCGTCCTGAGCTCAAGATGTGGACGGATTGTAGGTACCTGGGCTAGATCGCAAAAGTGCGCGTGCCGCGCGATTTCGCCGGTACCAGCGAAGATCGAAAGGGGACGCTGCGGGAATTCCCCCGGAGGACGGAAAGCGCCCCCTGGACTGACAATCGGGGATGATATGTAAAACGATCTCGAGATGATCCGCCGAATGGTCTATGGGGATGATCTATGAGGTGATCTACGAGTTGATCTCCGGAGAGATCAGCGGGTGATCTGCGGGGAGATCCACGGAAGATCTCCACGTTCTGTGAAACCGCCTGCTGAGCGGGGCGTAGCGGTATGCGCCCGAGCGCTTTTCAGATGGTGACAGAACGTTCTAGGTAGTGACAGAGTCCGGGGTCGTCGGCCAGCTCATCCGGATGCGGCCACCGGACTCGGCGGTGGTCACCTCGACGTCGTCGACGAGCCCGCTGATGACCGCAAGGCCCATCTCGTCCTCCTCCTCGGTCGCGGCCCCGTCCACGCCGCCTTCCTCGTCTCCACCGGCTCCGGCGGCCGAGCCGCTGACGGTGTGCGGTGCGTGATCTCCGACCTCGATGGAGAACTTCTTCTCGTCCTCGATCAGCTCGACCCGCACCGGCTCGGTCACACCATGGCTGATGTGCAGCCCGACCGCGCGGGTGCACGCCTCGCCGACGGCCAGGCGCACCTCGTCGAGGGCGGCCTCGTCGACCCCGGCCCTTCGCGCCACCGCAGCCGCTACCAGCCGAGCCGTGCGAACGTGCTCGGGCAGGGCGCTGAACAGCAGCTCGACGGTGGCCATGCCATCCCCCTCGGTCGTACGGGCGTACATCGCAGGGGGCCGGGCCCCTACAGCCCGGTACCCCCCAAGAACTTCCTCCCTGTGCATCCCCCGCGCCGCGCGGCCGGGGGACTTTCACACGGGAACCGGTAGCCGTCAGTCGGTGGCCGCCACGGCTTCCTCGACCGAGCTGTGGATCGGGAACACCTTGGTCAGACCGGTGATTCGGAAGATCTTGAGAATGCGCTCCTGGTTGCAGACCAGGCGCAGGGAGCCCTCATGGGCACGCACTCGCTTCAGGCCACCGACCAGCACGCCGAGCCCGGTGGAGTCGAGGAAGTCGACTCCCTCCATGTCCACAACCAGGTGGTAGTTCCCGTCATTGACAAGCTCGACCAGCTGCTCGCGCAGCTTGGGCGCGGTGTATACATCAATCTCGCCACCGACCTCGACGACCGTGCGGTCGCCAACGGTCCGGGTCGACAGGGACAGGTCCACGGATCCTCCAGCACCTTGCATCGAGCGGTCGCCCCCCATGGATCGGCAGCCGCGATGGCATTCAATCACTTACGAGTAGGCGTGCACGACGCCTTGAGCCCATTGTCCGTCAGGCCAGTGACAGACTCGGTTCCGATGGCCGACGAACAACTCCCGCGTGTCGCGGGCATGCGCCCCTCCCCCCGCACGGTCCTGGACCGGCTGGCGGCCGGAGGTGACCGGGCTGCGCGCATCACTCATACGGAGCACTTGCCCCCGCGTACGGGCAGGCATGCGGACTGGCCCGAGCAGATCCGGCCAGAGGTGATCTCGGCCGTCTGCGGCGCGGGGATCGAGCGGCCGTGGGAGCACCAGGCACGTACGGTCGAGCACGCGCTGCGCGGGGAGTCCGTGGTGGTGGCCACCGGCACGGCTTCGGGCAAGTCCCTGGCCTATCTCGTGCCCGTACTCAGCGCCCTTCTCGACGGCTCGGAAGCGCCGAACGGGCGCGGGGCCACGGCCCTCTACCTCGCCCCGACCAAGGCCCTGGCAGCCGACCAGCGACGCGCCGTGGCAGAGCTGGCTGCCCCGCTGGGCAGTGCCGTACGGCCCGCGGTGTACGACGGCGACACTCCGGTCGAGGAACGCGAGTGGGTCCGCCAGTACGCGAACTACGCGCTGACCAACCCCGACATGCTGCACCGGGGCATCCTTCCGGCCCATGCCCGCTGGTCCTCCTTCCTGCGCGCCCTGCGCTATGTCGTCATCGACGAGTGCCACACCTATCGCGGCGTCTTCGGCTCGCACGTCGCCCAGGTCCTGCGCCGGCTCCGGCGGGTCTGTGCCCGCTACGGCTCCGAGCCGGTCTTCCTGCTCGCCTCCGCCACCGCGGCGGAGCCGGCCGAGGCGGCCGCCCGGCTCACCGGCCTGCCGGTGGCCGAGGTCACAGACGATGCCTCGCCGCGCGGCGAGGTCGTCTTCGCCCTGTGGGAGCCGCCGCTGACCGAGCTGCGCGGCGAGCAGGGGGCTCCGGTCCGCCGTACCGCCACCGCCGAAACCGCCGACCTCCTCACCGATCTCGCCGTGCAGGGCGTTCGCACGGTCGCCTTCGTACGCTCCCGGCGGGGCGCCGAGCTGATCTCCCTCATCGCGCAGGAGCGGCTGGCGGCCGTCGACCGCTCGCTGCCCCGGCGCGTCGCGGCCTACCGCGGCGGCTACCTCCCGGAGGAGCGCCGGGCACTGGAGCGCGCGCTGCACTCGGGCCGGCTGCTCGGCCTGGCCGCGACCACCGCCCTGGAACTGGGCGTGGACGTCTCCGGACTCGACGCCGTCGTACTGGCCGGGTATCCGGGCACCCGGGCCTCCCTGTGGCAGCAGGCGGGCCGGGCAGGCCGGGCAGGCCAAGGCGCGCTGGCCATGCTGGTGGCGCGCGACGACCCCCTGGACACCTACCTGGTGCACCACCCCGAGGCGCTGTTCCAGCGGCCGGTGGAGTCCACCGTCCTCGACCCCGACAACCCGTACGTGCTCGCCCCTCATCTGTGCGCCGCCGCGTCCGAACTTCCTCTGACCGAAACCGACCTGAAGCTCTTCGGCCCGGCCGCCCCGGAGCTGATACCGCAGCTCGAGCAGCGGAGGCTGCTGCGCCGTCGGGCCACCGCCTGGCACTGGCCGCACCGCGAGCGGGCGGTGGACCTGGCCGACATCCGCGGCGGGGGCGGCACCCCCGTCCAGGTCGTCGAGGCCGGGACCGGCCGTCTGCTGGGCACCGTGGACGCCTCCGCCGCGCACGCCACGGTGCACGAGGGTGCGGTCCACCTCCACCAGGGCCGTACCTATCTCGTCCGGGAGCTGGACCTGGAGGAGTCCGTCGCGCTGGTGGAGGAGGCGAGCCCGCCGTACTCCACCACCGCCCGCGACACCACGGCGATCTCCGTTCTGGAGACCACCACCGAGATCCCGTGGGGAGACGCGCGGCTGTGCTTCGGCTCGGTCGAGGTCACCAACCAGGTCGTCTCCTTCCTCCGCCGCAAACTCATCACCGGTGAGGTCCTCGGCGAGGCCAAGCTGGATCTGCCGCCACGGACCCTGCGCACGCGGGCCGTGTGGTGGACGGTCACCGACGACCAGCTGGACGACGCCCGCATCGGCCAGGAGCAGCTGCCGGGCGCCCTGCACGCCGCCGAGCACGCCTCGATCGGCATGCTGCCGCTGTTCGCCACCTGCGACCGCTGGGACATCGGCGGGGTGTCGGTCCCGCTGCACCCGGACACCCTGCTGCCCACGGTCTTCGTGTACGACGGCCACCCCGGCGGGGCGGGCTTCGCGGAGCGCGCCTTCCACACGGCGTACAGCTGGCTGCGCGCCACACGCGAGGCCATCGCGGCCTGCGAGTGCGAGTCCGGCTGTCCCTCCTGCATCCAGTCCCCCAAGTGCGGCAACGGCAACGATCCCCTGCACAAGCGGGCCGCCGTACGGCTGCTCACCACGCTTCTGGCGGGCGCGCCGGAGGACTAGTGCCACGTCAGCCAGGGTTTGCCTAGCGAGGTGACCTGGTGCGGTCAGCTGCAAGGCGCCGGATCGGCCTCGTAGTGGGCCTACTC